>CAZQXC010000020.1:0-9925 GCA_964597075.1 uncultured Roseivirgaceae bacterium
TTCAATCGCAACGCGATTTTATTATAGCCTTCCTTGTCATTGCTGTGATTCCCGGCATTGGAGAAGAGCTGGTGTTTCGCGGCCTTATTCAAAATGAACTCAAACGGGGAACCGGTAATGCACATGTCGCCATTTGGGCAGCAGCCTTTCTATTCAGTGCTATTCATATGCAGTTTTTTGGCTTTCTCCCACGCGTATTGCTGGGAGCATTATTTGGCTATTTGTACCATTGGTCGGGTAATTTACTTATACCCATGTTCGCTCATTTTTTTCATAATGGTTTTACGTTAATCATGCTTTACCTCTATCAGCAAGGTGTTACCGAGTTGGACATGGACAGTGAAGAAGCCGCACCATGGCCCTGGGTAATTGCCGGCCTTATCACAACATTTGTACTTTTGGGTTATTTCCGAAAGCTTTACACCACCAAACCATCAACCTTGACTCCGTGACGAAAATTTTATCCGGCTATAGCAACCTTACCCAGCGATTAGTCACAGCCATTTTAGGGGCTGCCGCCATTATTGCCGGAATTGCCTATAGTGAATGGACATACTTTGCCGTGTTTTTCATCATCTGCTTTTTCTCCCTACTTGAGTTTTACAAATTGGCAGGGTTGGATGGTTTGATCCCCTTAAAAACATTAGGCACACTCAGTGGCATTACCCTCTTTGTGCTTTCCTTCTTTATTGAACGCAACAGTATTTCTCCGCGGTATTATCTATTATTCTTCCCATTGGTATCACTCGTTTACCTGGTTAAGCTCTATAAAAAAACCGAGCGAAAGCCCTTTACTAATATTGCCTTTACATTTCTGGGCATCTTCTATATAGCAGTGCCCTTTGCGCTATTAAACCATGCAGCCTTTGAAAATGGATACTATAATTTTGAAATTATCCTTGGAGCATTACTCATATTATGGGCCAGCGATACGGGTGCCTACTTTGCCGGTACCTTATATGGCAAAACAAAACTCTTTGAACGCATTTCGCCAAAAAAATCATGGGAAGGATTTTGGGGCGGGGCAGCTTTGGCCATGGTCATGACGTATGGCATTAGCCTGTACTTTGAAAGCCTCACACTGGTTAATTGGCTGATAATAGCCTTGCTGATTATTATAGGAGGAACCTTTGGTGACCTGGTTGAATCACTATTAAAAAGAAGTATTGAGATTAAGGATTCAGGTGATAGTCTGCCCGGACATGGTGGTTTTTTAGATCGGTTTGATGGACTTTTTATTTCCGCACCCTTTATTGTTGCCTATCTGGAAATCTTTTAAAATCAACAACTTACCTGTACTACCTTTTTATTCAATTCCATCAAGTTGGATTGGAATTTACTCTATCTTTGCAATCGATTTAGACTCGAATTATTGAAGATTTGTGTGCCTGTGGCGAATCATTAAATAGTCTGAATCTGATTATTTCTGATTCTAATTTTTATTTATGGCCTATATTGAACCCGCTCCCCTTAAAGATAAGGAAAATCCATTTGAAGCCATGATGTCGCGCTTTCGTGAAGCGTCACAATTGCTTGGGCTTGAAGAAGAAGTTTACAATGTTTTGAAGTCACCAGCGCGACAGGTTATTGTTTCGCTGCCCGTAACCATGGATGACGGAAGTATCCGTGTTTTTGAAGGGTACCGCGTTGTACACTCGAATATTCTTGGGCCATCAAAAGGGGGGATCCGGTATGATCCGCATGTTAACCTGGATGAAGTAAAAGCCCTGGCGGCATGGATGACCTGGAAATGTGCAGTTGTTGATATTCCTTATGGCGGTGCCAAAGGAGGCATCACCTGTAACCCGCGCCAGATGAGTGCCGGTGAAATTGAACGTCTCACGCGTGCCTACACCAGCGCCATGATTGACATCTTTGGACCGGACCGTGATATACCAGCACCGGATATGGGAACCGGCCCACGCGAAATGGCCTGGTTAATGGACGAATATTCCAAAACGCGAGGCATGACGGTTAACGCTGTTGTTACCGGTAAACCTTTAGTCTTAGGCGGATCGCTCGGTCGGACAGAAGCAACCGGCCGCGGAGTAATGGTTTCTACCATGTCTGCCATGGAGAAAATGAAAATCAATCCGTACAAAGCTACTTGTGCCGTTCAGGGTTTTGGTAACGTAGGTTCTTGGGCAGCAAGACTGTTAGCCGAACGCGGACTTATTGTTCAGGCCGTAAGTGATATTGGTGGAGCGTATTACAATGAAAAAGGAATTGATATTGAAGCGGCCGTTGCGTACAGCGCACAGCATAAGGGATCGCTGGAGGGCTTTGGTGGCACGGAAAAAATTAATGGCGATGATCTTCTTACACTGCCGGTAGATGTTTTGGTTCCAGCAGCTACGGAAGACGTAATTAAAGCATCCAATGCTCCTAACATAAAAGCAAAACTAATTGTGGAAGGCGCGAATGGTCCTACATCATCAAAGGCTGATGGCATCATTAATGAAAAGGGAATTATTGTAGTGCCTGATATTCTAGCCAATGCGGGTGGCGTTACGGTATCCTATTTTGAGTGGGTTCAGAATCGTCTTGGGTATAAGTGGGAAGCTGAACGTGTTAATCGCAGGTCTGACCGTATCATGAAAGATGCTTTCAACAATGTTTATAAAGTAGCCAACGAATACAAAGTATCTATGCGTATTGCTGCCTATATGGTTGCTATTGATAAAGTAGCCAAAACTTATAAGTATCGAGGAGGCTATTGAGTTGGCATTTAGAATTTACTTCTTAAAAATATGGTGGCTCTATTTCAGTGCCGCCTTTTTTATTGGTCGGTATTTCCTCTAATTTTGCAGCTGTAATCAGAGAAATTCTAACTACTAACGTTACACTTTTAATTTCTTCAATTCCCGAGCATGACCATACACAAAGAAGGACGCACCTTGTTATTCATTTTAATAGTCGTGATCGTTGCCATCATATGGGCCTTTGATTATTTTTTACCGGAAGCAACACTCGCGCGCAACATCGTCATTGGTGTGGGTGTTATTTTCTATCTCATTATTCTTCAGTTTTTCAGAAGTCCGATTTTTACAGTAGAAAAAAATCCGAAGTATGTTATTGCTCCTGCCGATGGCAAAGTGGTAGTCATCGAAGAGGCTGATGAAACAGAGTACCTGAAAAGCAGACGCAAACAGATCTCTATTTTCATGTCCCCTGTTAACGTACATGTTAATCGTATGCCAGTAGGCGGAAGCATAAGCTACTATCGCTATCATCCCGGAAAATATTTAGTAGCCTGGCACCCAAAATCAAGCACGGAGAATGAACGTACAACGGTAGTGGCAAAAATGGATAATGGCGTTGAGGTATTGTTCCGTCAAATTGCCGGAGCGCTGGCCCGAAGAATAATGTGCTATGTTAACGAAGGTCAAAAACTGGAACAGGGCCAGGAGTTTGGATTTATAAAATTTGGTTCCCGGGTTGATATATTTCTACCACTTGACATAAAAGTAAAAGTAAGCCTGGGTGAAAAAACAACGGGCGGCAAGACCATTATCGCGGAGTTTTAATTCTGAAAGACTCCCTTTAAACTCTCCATTAGCACTTTCCAAATATAAGGCAGACTAACAGGCGTTTATAAGCGGTTTGATGCGTACCTTAGCAACTTAATCAAGTACATTTTTTTTGAACCATGAGCAGAGCAGCATCCTTAAAATTTCCACATGCCCGTCAGGACTTTTTTGTTACGTTAAATCAACGCGTCAATGATTACTTCAAAACCAATGGCATAAGCAAACATGCAAATGCTGAAATGGTAATTAAAACCCTAGTGATGTATGCCATTTATTTTGTACCCTATGGCTTGATTCTTTCTGGGACAGTAACCAATAATTGGTTTGTGCTCGGTTTAGTAGTGCTTATGGGGCTGGGCACGGCAGGTATAGGATTGTCTATCATGCATGATGCCAACCACGGAGCGTATTCAAACAAAGCATGGATTAATAATTTAATTGGTTATTCTATAAACCTGGTTGGGGCTAACGCCTTTAACTGGAAAGTTCAACATAATGTATTACATCATACCTATACCAATGTTCATGATGCGGATGAAGACATCAGCCCACGCGGTGTTCTGCGGATGCATCCAAACTCCGACTGGAAACCCTTTCATAAGTTTCAGCATATGTATGCATGGTTCTTTTATGGGTTAATGACGATTGTTTGGGTGCTGGTGAAAGATTTTGTGCGCCTCGTTCGTTACCAGAAAGATGGTATGGTAAAAAAGCAAAAGGCGAATATTGTTACCGAATGGTTGATCTTACTTGGCACAAAAGCAATTTATGTTGCTTATATTTTCGTAATCCCAGTACTCTTATTGCCGTTTGCCTGGTGGCAGATTTTATTAGGCGTATTGCTGATGCACTATATCGCTGGTTTTATTCTGGCCATTATTTTTCAGCCGGCACACGTTATTGATGGTACGGAATACCCCGAGCCTGATCAGTCGGGTATGTTGGAAAACACATGGGCCATTCATCAATTGCACACAACCACAAACTTTGCAAACAAGAACAAAATACTTTCGTGGTATGTAGGCGGGCTAAATTATCAGGTTGAGCACCATTTGTTTCCGAATGTTTGTCATGTTCACTACCGGAAAATTTCTGGCATTGTACAAGAAACAGCAAAAGAATACGGACTTCCTTACAAGAATGAACCAACATTTATAGGTGCCCTGGCAGGACATGCCCGGTTGCTGAAAGAATTAGGGAAGCGACCTGTTATGAATTTATCCGTCAGTTAATTTTCATAAGGTGAAGCAAGGATCTTAATTCGTTTAACCTTCGGGTATAGTACCTCAAATAAATCGGAGGCAAATACAAGGTAAAAAATACCATACCGCAGATCAATTTTAAGTAAAAAGAAGTGGTAGATCAATAGGGGAACGATTACCATTAAATTGATCAGACCAAAGGCCACAATTTTAGAAACAAAAGAATAGTTCTCTTCATTCTTATCATAGAGGTATTTGAAAATGACAATGGCCAAAAATAACAGGATCATGTCAAGCGCTCGGTCTAAAAAATCAGAGTGACCAACATAATTTCCGGATAAAATCATGCTGATCATATTGGCCTGAACTTCAACTCCATAAATGTCCGGCAATGATCGCCCGGCAAAGCGCTCATTCATAGGAGAATAAAATTTCTCAACCGGGCTTTGATCATAAAGATCGTTGCCCATGTATCCCAGTAAAACGATTTTATCTTTTATGAGATTTTCGTCTATATTATTTTCAAGCACATCCTCATAATCAATAGTAAAATAAGTTGCATCGTTAATGCTGTTTTCATTGAATAACATCCGGTGACCCGTGAAATTAATAAGCACTTCGGGTCGATTCCGCTCTAAATAGGAATCAAAACTTGATTGGTCATAATTCTTAGCCACTACTGCTGCAAAAGGATAATGATATTCCCCTTGGATATAAGCTGAAGAATAAAATGAACGGACCGTTCCAACCCCGGGATTATTCTCTGGTATGTTAATATTTGCATACCCTGTAAAATCAGAAGACAGACAGGCAGCACTTGGGGGAAGAATAACCGAGTCGGGAGGAGCATTTTCCTTATGCGAAAAGCCCTGACTAGGAAGAACAATGTTCGGTGTGCTTCTAATCACTTGCCACAAATATGTCGCTTCGGCTGAGTCGGTCGTTAATGTAAAAAATATGTCTACCCCAAGCACTTTGGGATTAAGCTGACTTAGCTTTTCAATTTGACGGGCAATACCACTTTTGCCTAACGGACCAATGTTTACTAAAATAACGTTGGTATCAATCGGGCTTGGCCTGTAGCCACCCGAATAGTAAATATCCGTAAAGTCAAAATCCAGAACAGAATGCTCAAGCGAATCTAAAAGACTGATCTTACCGACTATCCACGTTAGCGCATGTGCAAAAACTACAATGAGTAAGGCTATCAATACAAACTGCAGTGTTTTACGAAGCCTTCGTAAAACATCATCCATCATGAAACTACCTGATCAAAAGCTTTGGTAAACGCCTTCATCTCCTCCAGTGTTCCAATA
The DNA here is from genome assembly GCA_964597075.1 of uncultured Roseivirgaceae bacterium. GTDB lineage: Bacteria > Bacteroidota > Bacteroidia > Cytophagales > Cyclobacteriaceae > UBA2336. Next base: position 6,049 of record CAZQXC010000020.1, read on the forward strand.
CTTACGCGGCACCATTCTTTATCCTGGTAATCCCATACGCGAATCTGAAATCCCTTTTTCTCGGTTTGTTCTAAAATTGTTTTTCCATCCATAGGAGCAGGAAAGAAAACTACATTGGCCATGGATTTTCCATATGACCATTTCTTACTGTCGAGGTAATCAAACAGATGCTGACGTGCCTCGGTGTTCTTCTTGCGGGTCATCGCCACAAAATCTTTGTCTTCCATACTGGCTTTTGCTGCAGCCAAACCGGCCTGGTTGTTATTTCCCCACACCTGCTTTTCGGCCATCTTCTTCAGCATATCCGGCTGCCCTATTAAATAACCGATGCGCAAACCGGCCAATCCGTAAATCTTCGAAAAGGTGCGGGACACAATTACATTGTGCCCCTGCTTCACCAACTCCACCATAGATTTCTTTTCGGGTTGATCCAGGAATTCAATGTAGGCTTCATCCGCAAACACCGTAGCTTTTTTTGACATCTCGACACACCATGATTTCAGCTTATCGTTATCAAGAATAGTTCCTGTGGGGTTGTTTGGATTCACCACAAAAATTATTCGTGTGTCTGATTTTACAGCGGATGCCATAGCTTCCAGATCGTGTACCATGTTGGCATCTAAATCAACCCGATCCCAACGGGCATTGAATTTTGAGGCATAGTCCATCAGTAAACGAAACGTTGGAAATGCCGAAAGTACTGAACCACCCTCCAATCCGGCTGTCATACCGGTAAGGCAAAGCAGTTCAGATGATCCGCAGCCCATCAGTACAAACTCGGGGGCAACGCCTTCACGTTGTGCGATAACCTTACGAAGTTCCTGAGCCACACCATGTGCATAGCGATTTCCCTCTGCCATACTTTCAATAATAGCTTTGCGCGCTTTCTCCGATGGCCCATAAGGATTTTCATTAGATCCTAACCGCACCAATTTTCCGTTGCTGAAAGGTTCAATGCCATGCAGACGTTCAGCCCGACTTACAGGAGCCGCCATAAGCTGATCAGCTAATGTTAAACTTAGGGGTAATCCCGCACCGGCTGCCAATGCAGACTTAAGCCATTGTCTTCGTGTTGTCATAATCTTTCTGTTTTACCACCGTGATTTTTGATAATACGTTACATAAGTTTCACCATCCAATACAATCATAGGATCATTATTTCTAGGATGATTTCGTTTTTCAAGAATATAAGAACCAGAGCCCTGACCCATCTGCGAGGTATAATAAATTCTCGAACCATCATACGACCAGGTACCACGATCGTTGCTCTGCGAATTGGTTCCGCCTGCATAGGCGTTGGTGTTTACGCTCATCGAACTTTCGGCTTCATATTGATAGCTGCCATCGCCATTCAAGGTAATACATCTTTCGGAAATTCTCCCACCTGAATTGGTGGAGGTAACGTTTGTCCAGCACCATTTACCAACCAACTCAGGCGCAACGCGTTTATTACCGGCTGCAGGTTGAGCCTGACTGGTGGCCCCTGCCCCGCCACGTGAATAGGTAAAACTTTGGCCGTTGGCAGTAAGCGTGAGTTGATTTCCGCTTAATGAATAACTCATGGCAGCACTGCCTTGAGCCGTTTGAAGCGTAACTGTATTACCGGAAAGCTGATAAGAAAGGGTTTGGCCTGCATACAAACATTGACCATTTTTATTGAATTCGATGGTCTCACCATTTCCAGACCACACACCCACAATATCTGTCGAGCCGCCCGTGGTTAAAGCTATTGCACTTTTTTGTTGTGTGGGAGGAAGATTTGAAGTAGGTGCGGGCGTCTCTGTACCCATTTTAGAAAAAACTATACTGCCGTCAATATCACCACCCGAAAGCGTCAGGGAATTTCCTTGCTGGGTAAAGTTGTATTGTGTTGAAACACCTGAAAGATTCAAGGTGAGTTTACTTCCTGCCACGGTATACTTCATGGGCTCACCGTCAAACTCCCCGGAGCCATCGGCATTTAACATCAACGTCATTTGATAGCCAAGTTGACTGTTGGTCCAGAGGCCATGAATACCTGAACCTTGTTGGACTTTTGCCCCGATTTGTGCATAGGTGAAAACCGGACAAATAATCAGTAGAATATAAATACCGAAAATGCTTTTTTTCATAGTGAACTTACGTTGAGGGTTCACTAAGGTAGTAAATGGAGTTCCCTTTAAAAAGAGATTTTTAGCGATAGAACCAGAAACCCCATACATATGGGGGTACCAAAAAGTTTCCTAGATCAGCCGCTCAATAATCTTCATGACAGCGCTCAGAAATTCCTCATCTACACCATCAAAATCATTCAGTTTGTTGCTATCCACATCCAGCACTAGAAAGACCTCTTCGTTCTTGAAAGCCGGTATTACAATTTCCGATTTGGAGGCTGAGCTGCAGGTAATGTGGCCGGGAAATGCATCCACATCCGGAACAATTATCGTTCGCTTTTCTTTCCATGACGTACCACAGACTCCCTTACCTAAATCAATACGGGTACAGGCAATTGGGCCCTGAAACGGACCTAGCACCAATTGGCCTTCTTTCACCAGGTAAAATCCTATCCAGAAAAAATTCATCGATTGTTTAAGCGCAGCAGCAATATTGGAAAGGTTAGCGATGAGATCACTTTCTCCGGTAACCAACGCTTCAAGCTGTGGAATAATTGAAGCATAACGTTCCTTTTTGTCGGATGATGTAGAAATGATAAGTTCTTCGGCCATAGTAGTAACAGAAGCTAGATGTTAGAATATAGAATTTAGGATCAGCATAGCTTAGTGGAGCTATTAAATCTTATCTAAAGCAAATTTTGTTTTGTCGTTTTTGATGTTGCCGGTATTCAAGGTAGAAGCTGGCTCGAACAATAAAAGCTCAACTTCCTCTTCTGCTATAGGTTTATGTTCAACTCCTCTTGGCACGATAATAAATTCACCTTCAGTTATGTCAACAGACTTATCCCGGAATTCCATTTTCAGTTTTCCTTTCGTCACCAGAAACATCTCATCTTCCTGCTCATGATGATGCCAAATGAATTCACCCTTCAGTTTGGCCGCCTTTACCTGCTGTCCGTTCAATTCGCCAATAATTCTCGGGTTCCAATGATCATGAAACTGGTTGAATTTTTCGTTAATGTTGACTTTTTCCATAAATAGGATGGTAAGTATATAACATATCAGTCATTAGGGCCTCTTTGCACACAAGGTTGCCCTGCATATACGGAACCTGAATTCCTTTACCAAACGCACGGGCTGATACAAATACTTTTGCCTCGTCCCACAAACCTGCATCAATAAAAAATTGTAGGGTCTGTGCGCCTCCTTCAACGATTACCGATTGAATTCCGCGTTTGTATAAATCATGCATTAATTGACTCAGAAAATCGGCTTCGTCCAATCTGGCCAAAACCAGGTTGTCATGCTCTTCGTGTTTTAACAAATTATAGACGATTGTTTTTTGACTCCTGTCGAACACATTTAACTTTTCGCTTAGTCTTAAAAAGCGGTCGATCACTACCCTTACCGGATTTCTGCCAGACCATTCGCGAACATTTAGTTGCGGGTTATCGTGAAAAACCGTTTTTGTTCCCACCAGTATAGCATCTTCCTCACTCCGCCACTTATGCACCAACTGACGAGAATATTCGTTACTGATCCACGTTGAATCATAATTCTCATGTGCGATAAATCCATCAGAAGTTTGCGCCCACTTCAAACTTATATGGGGTCGGTTTTTTTCAACCCCTGTGAAGAAACGCTTGTTCAGTTCACGTCCCTTCTTATCCAATATACCGGTAACTACTTCAATCCCTGAGTTCCTTAATTTTTTGATACCCTCACCCGACACTTTCGGATGAGTATCCAGGTTGGCGATGACAACCTTCTTTACCTTATACTCC
>CAZQXC010000020.1:9935-26537 GCA_964597075.1 uncultured Roseivirgaceae bacterium
CGAATCAACAGATCAACACACGGTGGTGTTTTGCCAAAATGTGAGCAGGGTTCAAGATTTACATACACCGTGCTTTCCTTCAGTAACTTCTTATTGGCTACCGATGCAATGGCATTTACTTCAGCATGTGCTTCACCAAATTTTTTATGCCACCCCTCACCAATAATTTTTCCATCATGTACAATGACACACCCAACAAGTGGATTTGGGCTTACGGCCCCTCGACCCAGCACAGCCAATTCGAAGCAACGCTGCATAAAAAGCTCATCAAGTTGGTGATCGTGCTTCTTCATAGTTACTTTTACAAGCGGGTATAAACTTACAACACTTTTCGCGAAGAAAGATTTTCGACCAACTCCATGAATGCAAAAAAGTGCTATTCCGATTTTCTACAAAAAATTACCCTGAAAGAATCAACCGAGGAAATTCAGCATATCGCCTTTAGGGTAATGGAGCATGAACTGGGTTTAGCCACTACGGAAATTCTGATGGAACAAGAGGTTGAGATTTCGGCTGACGCGTTAACTAAACTGAACGCCATTGCCGAACGCCTGAACAACCATGAACCCATACAATATATACTGGGCGATGAAGAATTTATGGGCAGGCCATTCCTGGTTAGTCCGGCCGTTTTGATTCCCCGCCCTGAAACAGAAGAACTTGTAAAGCTCGTACCCTTTCCACCACCGGTATCGGATAACGAACCACCTTTACGAATACTTGACATAGGTACTGGCAGCGGTTGCATTGCCATTTCGTTAAAGTCGCTTATGCCGCAAGCAGAAGTATATGCAACCGATATTAGTGAAGATGCCCTGACGGTTGCACGAAAAAATGCTGATCGGCTAGAACCACGAGTGAGGTTGCTTAAACACGATATTTTAAATGAAAATATTCCGGTATCTGACCTTGATTTCATCGTCAGCAATCCGCCCTATGTGGCACAACATGAAAAGAAATCTATGCAACAACACGTGCTGGATCATGAACCTCATCTCGCACTATTCGTGCCTGACAATGATCCCTTAGTTTTTTACCGGGCTATTGCATCACGTGGTAAAGTTGTGTTGAAGCCCGGGGGGAAAGTGATTGTTGAAATCAATGCCCAGTTAGGAGAAAGTACTGTAGCGGTTTTTAAAACTGAAGGTTATTCAGACATTTCACTTAGTAAAGATATGAACGGAAAAGACCGATTTGTTACCGCAACCTGGAACCCTGCATGACTCCTGCACTCCTGTTTCATGGCGCACTTGGCTCCAGCACACAACTTGAACCCCTTAAACACAAACTGGAAGAATCTGGCAGAAATGTTTATGCTATAAATTTTTCCGGGCATAGCGGTGAGCCTTTTCGTGAATCATTTGGTATTGAAACATTTACTGATGATGCACTGGAATTTCTCGATCAAAAACAACTTGAACAGGTTGATGTATTTGGGTATAGCATGGGCGGATACGTGGCTGTTTGGCTGGCATTGATGCATCCGGAACGAATTGGTAAAATCATAACCCTTAGCACCAAGTTCGACTGGTCACCGGAATCTGCTGCAAAAGAAGTTCGCAAACTCAATGCTGACAAAATTCTGGAGAAGATTCCTGCTTTTGCGCGCATCCTGGAACATCGTCACGCACCTAACGATTGGAGGGCATTGCTCATCAAAACAGGCGATATGATGCTTGCGTTAGGGGAAAAGCCTTTACTAACTCAAGACATGTTAAAAACGATAAACCACCCCATCCGTATTTGTTTGGGTGATGAGGACGATATGGCTGACCGGAACTTTTCGGAACAAGTGGCACAAGGCTTGCCCAACGGCTCATTTCATTTGCTGAGCAATACACCTCATCCGATTGAGAAAGTTGAAGTAGAAAATTTAGTGAGAATCATTCTGAGGGATTAAAATTCTTCGCTCACCCAATAAGGAGAATCGCATTGCATACTCACCATGCCATCCTGAACTACCCGGTAATTTTCATCCAAACCTTCTACTAAAATTTTTCCGGATTCAGCGGCCGGTGTAACCAATAAACCTTTCATGAGCCATTTTTCAAACCGGCCATTTCGAACATAAGACCATCGCCTGTTATCAAAAAATGTTACCACATCAATATGATCAGTAAATGGTTTCAGCGTTTTAATGGGTACACCCATAACATTTACTGCACGGTACTTACCGGCTGTTAAAAAATAGAACGCGGTAAGTAATGGATTTTCACCAGACTGACAGGAATAATTCTACGTGTTGCTTAACCTGTTCCGGTTCACTGATTACCACGTCAATTTTAATACCCTACAACAACACTTCCGGCAATACCTTCGCAAAAACAATCACCGTGGGGCTCCACTCCAGCAATTCCTGCACAACAGCAAAAGGAATTGCAGATGCATTGGCTATTAGCAAAGCAGGTTCCTGATCTTCCTTTACAAAATGGTGTGAGGACATGTTAACCAATAATGCCAGGTGTAAATTAACAAAATTGAATCAGGTAAATAAACACTGGTTAAGGCTTCTGATTAAAATCATACTGACACATGAATAGCATCATTGCGCATATTTATCCCGAATTCTACTTTTCCGTTCAATTAAAAGGTTTGAAGCATGTGGGTGGTGCTAACAATTGTTGGGATATTATTTCTGCTTTTGCTGGGCTTCCTTATCACTCCAATTGTGCTGTACATCGACACCGATGAACAGCGCTATGAAGTACGGCAACTTCCGGCATTCAAGTTCTTTGTTGAAGCCTCAACCCTGAAGCCAAAATTGAGCTTCCTTGGTCTATCGGTTCCTCTCACCGGCTGGAAAAAGGACAAGAAGGTGAAATCAGAAGTGAAAAAGCCGGATGTTAACGAAAATGAAAGTCGTGGGTTCAAGAAGTCTTTTGCCGCATGGTACTTTCTGATCCAAAGTGTCATTCGAAGTTTCACCATCAAACGATGCACACTACTGATGGATACAGATGATGTTACATGGAATGCAAAACTTACCCCGGTTTGCCTGCTGGTAAGCCAGGGGCCACTTCTTGTCCAGACAAATTTTGAAGGCCGGGTGTACTTTCACCTGGAGGTACTTAACCGGCCTGTTTCTATACTATGGATTTTTCTTCAGTTTCTAACCAAAAAATAAGACTATGGAAATGAATTTTGAAAAACTTCTCCAACAGTTGACTGAGTTTATTCAACGGGAGGCAAAAACTGAAACAGTTGTAGGTGAATCTTTTCAGTTAGGCGAGTTTACCTGTGTACCGGTTATCCGGGTAGGCCTTGGCTTTGGAAGTGGCGGTGGTGGTGGAAATTCTCCAAAAGAAGGACAAGGAGAAGGTGGCGGAGCCGGTGCAGGCTTAGGTATTGATCCCATTGGTTTTCTGGTAACCCGTGCCGATCAAATAACTTTTATCAATGCACACCAAAACAAAGGACTTTCAGCTGTATTTGAAAAAGTGCCTGATTTGCTTGAAAAGTTTATGGCACATAAAAATTAACGTGTTAAAAGTTATAACAAAGGCCTGCAAAACGGGCCTTTTTTATAAAACTTCAATCACATGCCCGGTACCAAATCCTTCAACACTCTTCACATACCCTTGCACAACCTTCCACATGGGTACTGGGATATGACCAGGAAAATATCTACTTAATTGCGCTGCAGAATCCTCGACCAGGCCCGGACTGACGGCATTGATGCGTACATTTTTCTTTAGCTCAATAGATGCGCCCAGCACAAAACCGTGCACCGCATTATTCACCAGGCTTAAGGCTGCACCTTCCCGTACCGGATCCCGATAAAGAATTCCAGTCGTTAGCGTAAATGATCCGCCTTCGTTGATTTTATTTTTACCCAGCATCACAAGGTTTACCTGTCCCATTAATTTACTTTTAAGGCCCGTGTAAAAATCCTTCTCTTTCATACTATGAAAGGGGCCGAAGTAGGCGGTACCGGCTGTACAAATCACAGCATCGAATTTTCCAACAAACTTGTACATGCTGCGAATGGAAGAGGCGGAAGTAATATTTACTTTCAGTGGTCCCTTGTTAGCGCTGGCGCGAATGACTTCATGACGCTTTTCCAGTTCGGACGCTACATGGCTACCGATGGTTCCATTTGAGCCGACAAGGATGATGCGCATTACTTTTTATAATTCAGCAGAACTTTCTCCATGATATCACAGCACTCGTGAAGCTGCTCTTCCGTAATGACCAACGGTGGCGCCAGACGAATAATATTGCCGTGGGTGGGTTTGGCAAGTAATCCATTCTTTGAAAATTCCATACAAATATTCCATGCGGTTTCACCTGCCTGTCCGGCAGGCAGGCTTTGCGGACTATCATTGATCACAATGGCGTTGAGTAAACCTTTGCCCCTAACCAGGGTAACCCTATCGGTTCTGGTCATGAGTGCTCTCATCCGATCGCGAAAAATATTTCCTAATCGCTCGGCATTTTCCGCCAGTTTTTCATCCTTAATTACTTGCAGGGCTTCCATGCACACCACGGCTGCCAACGGATTGCCACCAAACGTTGAACCGTGCTCACCTGGTTTAATGACCAGCATGATGTCATCATCTGCCAAGACAACAGATACAGGCAACACCCCTCCACTTAATGCCTTACCGAGTATTACCATATCCGCACGAACATTTTCATGATCACTAGCCAGCATTTTTCCGGTACGCCCAATACCGGTCTGGATTTCGTCCATCATAAGCAACACATTGTGCTTTCGGCACAAATTTTCTGCTGCTTTCAAATAACCATCAGCCGGTACATACACGCCTGCTTCTCCTTGGATCGGTTCAATCCACAAACCACACACGTTGGGATTGGCCAATGCTTTTTCCAGGGCGAGTACATTATCGTAATCTACAATTTCAAAACCCGGCATAAATGGTCCAAAACCTTTCTGCGCTGCGGGGTCGGTAGAGGCTGAAATGATGGTCGTTGTTCTGCCATGAAAATTTTTCTTCACTGCAACAATTACCGCTTCATTATCAGGAATACCTTTTTTGGTGTACCCCCATTTGCGTGCAAGCTTAATGGCAGTTTCGTTGGCCTCTGCACCACTGTTCATGAACAGGGCTTTCTGATAACCGAATGTTTCACATACATATTTCTCGGCCAGTCCGAGTTTATCGTTATAAAAAGCACGTGAGGTTAATGTGAGCTCTTTGGCCTGCTCAATCAGCGCATTGATGATGCGGGGGTGACAATGTCCCTGGTTAACGGCACTGTAAGCCGACAGGAAATCGTAGTAGCGTTTACCTTCTACATCCCACAAAAAAACACCTTCGCCCCTGCTTAGAACTACCGGCAGCGGGTGATAGTTATGCGCCCCGTATTGATCTTCCAACAAAATAGCTTCCCGGCTGTTCGTAATCGCTTCTACCATAAAATCTTTGTTTTTTGCCCTTGTAAACGGTTGCAAGTTACCAAATACGGGCTGCAACGCCAATTCAAAATGAAGCAATACACACCGAATTCCGATGCCGACAGGAACTGTCATAAAAACATGGGAGATTACCGTTCATTATACAATGTGAATTAGATTAACCGATAACTTTACCCCATGGAGATTACTTTGTTGATCGTAGGACTGGTTTCAGGGTTACTGGCTGGATGGTTTTTAGCGAAGTTTAAAGCCTCGGCTGATGCTCAAACTTCCCTTTCAGGATTCCTGGTTGAACAGGAGAAAAATAAAGCATTGCAAAAAACGGTTGATGAGCTAAAGCAGAAACTGGAGACCGAGCGAAACCGGGTAGAGGAATTAACCCGAAGCCTCTCCTCCACCGAAGCGGATTACCGAAACCTGGAAGAAAAACTGGCCGACCGCAAAAAAGAATTGAACGAAGTTCACGAAAAATTCACCAAGGAATTTGAAAATCTGGCCAACAAAATACTGGAGGATAAATCAAAAAAGTTCACTGACCTGAACAAGACCACCTTGAATGATTTATTGAATCCATTGAAAGAAAAAATTTCAGATTTCGAAAAGAAAGTTGAACACACGCATAAAGAATCTATTGACCGCCATTCCGCACTGCGTGAACAAATCGTTAATCTGAAAGAATTGAATCAGCAAATCACCAAAGAGGCAGGTAACCTAACCAAAGCACTAAAAGGTGACTCCAAAGCACAGGGTAATTGGGGGGAATACATATTAGAAAGCATTCTGGAAAAATCGGGGTTAGTTAAAGGACGAGAATACCTGATACAGGAGTCAGTTACTACGGAAGAAGGAAAGAGATTTCAGCCGGACGTGGTCATCAAACTTCCGGAAAACAAAAACATCATCATCGATTCCAAGGTAAGCCTGGTGGCTTACGAACGTTTTGCTAATGAAGAAAATGACGAAGGTAAAGCTACATCGCTTAAACAACACATTCAATCACTTCGCCAGCACATCAAAGGGCTAAGCGATAAAAACTACCAGACACTTTACAATATCGGCAGCCTTGATTTTGTGTTGCTCTTCGTGCCCATTGAACCGGCCTTTAGTACCGCGGCCCAACACGATCGGGAAATTTTCAACGATGCTTTCGAAAAAAATATTGTTATCGTAAGCCCCTCAACATTGATTGCTACGCTACGCACCATTGCCAGCATCTGGAAACAGGAGCATCAAAATAAAAATACAGTGGAAATTGCCCGGCAAGCCACCGCCCTTTATGAAAAGTTTAAAGGCTTTACGGATGACCTGATTGAGTTGGGGAATCAACTCAGGCGAACGCAGAATTCATATGAAGGAGCTATGAATAAACTTTCAACCGGGTCTGGCAACCTGATTAGACGTGTAGAAGAATTTAAAAAGTTGGGCATTAAGCCATCCAAAAATGTTGACCCACGGTTAGTCAACCGGTCCACCGACCAGCCTGATTTATTTGAAGAGTCTAATTAACTTTGGCATCATTTAAACTAATCCATTCACCATGCAAAAAATTATTTACCTCCTTGCCACCGTACTTCTGTTGGCCGCCTGTTCCTCCACTCAAAAAACAACCTCTTCCAAAAAAGCACCCACCCCCGAAGGCCAATGGGAATACTCCATTACCGATACCCCGGAAGGAAATTTCTCCGGCATTATGACGGTTTCCAAAAACGGTGAAGGCTATACTGCCTCCTTAAATGCCAACGGCAACGACTTACCATTTGAATCTTTCAACTGGAATGAAAGTGAACAAAAAGCCACCGGTGAACTTTACTACTCAGGAACATCCGTACAATTTCAGGCTGCAATGAACGAAGACCAGATGGAAGGCGGTCTGGCCGCTATGGGCATGGTGTTTCCGTTTAAGGCTATGAGGAAGAAATAGTACGTTAACAACTAAGAAATGATTGAGCGTGTATATGTGGATACTTCGGTTATAGGAGGCTATTTCGATGAAGAGTTCGAGTTTTACACAAAACTTTTCTTTGAAAAAGGTCGAACAAGGAAGATTTAAAATCATTCTATCCGCTATTCACCCGTTGTTGGTGTTCTTCACCAACAACGCAGCCCAACGTCCATGCAAAATTTGTACTCAAAAATTCCCTAACTTCCCTCTCCTTAAACCTAAACCCTTATTCTTATGGACGCAAAAAAACGTATTCTGGCAACCCTGGCTGGGTTTGTCGTATTCTTTCTGCTGGGCTGGCTGTTCTATGGCTTCCTGCTCATGGATTTTTATGCTACCAATTCCGGCACGGCAACCAATGTAATGCGTGCTGAAACAGACATGGTGTGGTGGGCGCTCATCGTAGGCAATCTGCTTCAGGCTTACCTCCTGGTGTATATTTTCGGCAAGTGGGCCAACATCACCTCCTTTGGCGGTGGTTTTTCCGCAGGCCTTATCATCGGGCTCATTCTTGGTTTTGCGATCAACCTTAGCATGTATGGTACCATGAACATCTTCAACCTCACCGCTACGCTGGTTGACCCGTTTGTATCCGGAATTATGATGGCGATCACTGGAGGTGCAATTGGATGGGTGCTGGGACGAAAGTAATCCTTGTCGATAGTTCACAGTCCATAGTCGATAGCATTTCTACCAGACAATCGACTATGGACTATCGACTATTGTCAGCTTAGCTATTACTTTTGCTCCATGAAACTCACAGCCGACAATAAACTAAAGAAACTCATTGTAGTAGGTGATCGCGTATTGATCAAACCTGCCAAATAAAATAACAAAACCGATAGCGGACTCTACCTGCCACCGGGTGTTCAGGAAAAGGAAAAAATACAAAGCGGTTACATTACCAAAGTAGGCCCCGGCTATCCACTGCCCCTGCCGGCCGATGAAGATGACATGTGGAAAGGAAAAGAAGAGCAGGTGAAGTACCTCCCCTTACAAGCACAGGAAGGTGACCTGGCCATCTTTCTGCAAAAAGGTGCCATTGAAGTGATCTACGAAAACGAGAAATACTATATCGTTCCACAGTCTTCCATTTTAATGCTGGAGCGCGAAGAAGATTTATAATGAAAGGTTTATCGTTCGATGTATTGCGGGTAGGTAAAAAATACAAACTCATCAATTTTGGTGAAGTGAACGAATTTGTGGTGGAGTACATTCTCGCCAATGGCGATTTCAACGTGAAAAATATTCACACGCTGGAGCGCTATCTGTTGAAAGATTTAATCAAGTACGGGAAGGGTAATGATTTTGAGATTCGGGAACTGGAATAAGTTTACAAGAGAGCAGAAAGCAACCTACTAAACTATTGTTTTCTTCCATCCCCCACGCGAAAAAAGCCACAGCGTAAAAAGTCCTACCGATGTTTCAGAAATAAACACACCCCAGAACACTCCCGACTGTTGCCAGTCCAGTTTGATGGCCAGGTACCAACACAGCGGAATTTGAATCATCCAAAAGAACACGAGGTTTATTTTTGTAGGTGTTTGTGTGTCACCGGCTCCATTAAAGGCTTGTGTGGCTACCATCCACCAGCCATATACAAAGAACGAGTAGGAAAGAATTTGTATCCATTCTGCACCCATCGCGATCACGCGGGCATCAGCAGTAAAAATTCTCATTAACTCTTCATTGAATACAAAATAGATCACCGAAACACCAATAAGAAAAATCATATTGTACGATCCGATTTTCCACACACTGGATTCCGCGCGTTCAGGATTGCCTGCACCTAAATTTTGCCCGACCAGTGTTGCCGCTGCGTTGGATAAGCCCCAGGCCGGCATCATGGTGAACATCATAATGCGGATGGCAATGGTGGCACCGGCAACCGCCTCACTTCCTACATCCGACAGTATGCGCATCAGAAAAATCCAGGAGGTCATGGCCACAATCATCTGACCAATGCCACCCAATGAAGTTTTGAAAATGTGCAGAATCGTTTTGGCATCCCAATAAAATTGTGTGAGGCTGGCTTGAATATGTTTACCGCCTTTGAATAGTAACCAAAGTTGAACGAGCACACCCGTACCACGACCCACAGTAGTTGCTATGGCTGCACCCTCAATACCCATAGCCGGAATAAATTCCCACCCAAAAATAAATAGGGGGTCGAGTACAATGTTGATGCCATTAGAAATGATAAGAATACGCATGGCGATGGCAGCATCGCCTGCACCGCGATAAATGGCATTAATCACAAACAGCAGCATGATTACTGCATTGCTCCCCAGCATCCACTGCGTGTAGCGATAGCCTTCGTTAATGGCCCACTCGTCTGCACCCATTACTTGTAATAATTCCTTTGCAAAGAAAATTCCGGCAATCGCGAAAGGAAGAGATGCGAGCAACGCCAGAAAAATAGATTGAATGGCCGACAGGCCTGCATCGTCCATATTCTTTTCACCTACTCTGCGGGCAATAATAGCAGTAACCGCTGTTGCAAGGCCCATAGCAATAGAATACAGCAGGAACAGGTAGGTTTCTGTAAGCCCAACCGTAGCAACAGCTGATGCCCCCAACTTACCCACAAAATAAATATCAACAACGGCAAAGGTTGATTCCATCACCAACTCCAGAATCATGGGAACGGCCAACAGGAATATGGCGCGCCTCAGACCAATTTGTGTGTAATCGGCTTCGGTGCCGCGAATGGCGTTTTTTAATTCCTGCCAGATGGAGGCACGGGGGTCAACCGGTTGTTGCAGTGCTGAAGGATTATCGCTCACGTCAGTGGGTTTTGAAATACAAGATCAAAAAAGATTTTAGAATTTCTACCTCGTAAGCCCTTTTCAGTGCTGTAATTATTCCCCTGTCGCTGGGTTAAAACTTATAATTCAACTTCAGTCCGAATATGGCCGTTTTATAGTCATCGGTAAGATAAAGTTCAGGTATAATGTTCAGCTTGGCACTTCCAATATCCGATTCAAGAAATAGCTTCAATGTTTTACCGGTAAACAAATCCGACTTGTTGTTTACCATAAACCCAGCTCCGAGGCCTGTCCAATGAGGGCGGTCTTTTCGAAAATTCATGGCATACGAAACCGAGACAAAGCTCGAAGGCCATGAACGATATTCTCCTTCCAGCGACCGACCAGTAAATAACTTGAGTTCATAGTGAGCTGAGATGCGTTGGTGATTCTGTTTATACCGGTTTGCCAGGTAAAAGGATGTGGCAAAATTAAACTCAGGATAAAGTTGATCACGCACAATGCCCACACCGGCACCCGCATGTAAACCGAGCATATCATTGGGATAACGGTGTGAAGTTTTTGCCGTGAGTACGTCACCTTCAAGGAAAATAGTTCTCGAGATGATACCCATTCGCTTTTGTCGATGGGTTTCAGGAGCACCGTCCAATTGTTGGACTACCGGATCAAGATTCAGTTGGGTAAGCTCAGTCAGTCGTGTTATGGTGGGAGCATACACATGAATTTCTGCCTCCTTCATTTTAATGGTAATCTCCCAGCCTGGTGGTAATAATTCAATTATGGCATTCTGACTAATGGTGGCATTTGTTTCAGGAGCCACCTCACGAATGGTCAGGGTGTGCAGCTCAATATCATCTTCATCCGTTGCGTAAACAAACGATACGTGCCTGGGCTTATCTCGCTCTGCTTCTGTTATGCTGCTCATAACATGCTTAAGCAGATCGCTTAACTGTAGTGGAAAATTTTTAATCAATGATTTGTTTACATCGTACTGACGTAGCTCAAACGTAATGATGGACTGATATTCCGGAAACTCAACCCGAATGGAGTCGGGAAGGGGTTTGGGTTGAGCCTTTAAACCCAGTGAACAAAGGCATAGTACTAGCGTGATGCAGTTTAATGACAGCTTCATAGTATGATTTTTTAGAATTAAAAGATTACTTTATTCGGGCGATGACAATTGTACTTTGATATCCAGCCTCAAATTCCTTTTCAGGGGGCTCTAGTTTGTGAAATGATTTCTTTCGTTTTGGCTTTACTGAAGCCACATCGTTTACAGGCAACTGGATTACACCAACAATCGGCTGAACTTTTTCTTGCGAAACAACAGGTTCTATAACTGGTTCTTCCAGCGCAAGCTGAACATCAACTTCAACAGGTTCGGTATAGGAATCCAAAATTTCATGGCTCTGAATGTTTGTCGTGTGCGGTTGACTTCCCTGCCTTACATAATTCGATTGAGTCTCTGTAACCTGGTCATGTCTACTTTCCTCTATTGCCTGTATTTGGAATTCTTGAATTGCAGAGAGTTGATTGTCCGTAATCGGTACAGTGCGTGTTTGTTGCAGTTGATATATGTTAAAAAACATAAAAAAGACCACTGCCGCAGCGTAGTAATAAAACCCGTAACTCTTCTCCGTAGCTGAAATTTGTTCATGAATCATAAACCAGACTTCCGCTTTCTTCCACGGAACTGATTCCTGTTCAAGCGCTCTGATTTTTTGAGTGAGTATTTTTTCAGGTTCCATAATGAAATCCCTCCTGATTGATTTTTCTAATTAACAACTGCCTGGCCTTATACAACTGTGATCGTGATGTGCTTTCTGTAATGTTCAATAGTTCAGCTATTTCGGTATGATCGTAACCTTCTATGGCAAAAAGGTTAAACACTGTACGGTATCCATCCGGCAGTTCCAGAATTAACTGGTACAGGTATTCCGCATCGGTGTGTTCAATGATTTCAACATCGTGTACCGGGTTTTCAACATCAAGCGTTTCGGTTAAATAAAAGTTGTGCTTTTTGCGCAAGGCCATCAATGCCTCATTGATGAGGATTTTGCGCATCCATGCCTCCAAACTTCCCACATCCCGCCAGGTAAATTTCTTCAGGTTGGTGAAAATCTTTACAAAGGCCATCATTACCACATCTTCCGCCTCTGCCTGATTTTTCACATACCGGAAAGCCAAGCGGAAAAACCGATCGGAGAAAAGATCATAAAGCCTTTGCTGGCTTTTAAGATCTCTCTTTTTGCATTGCCTGACCAGTTCTTCTTCGTTCACCCGGAATGGTTTGGTATTAGTAAAATGCAAGTCTGCCCTATTTCGCTGCCTGAGGGCATAATTATTATTTGAATACTTAGGATGTAATTAGTTAGGTTTTAGTTGAAAAGCAATAGAGAAGTTTTAACAGATGCTTAGCTAGGAGATTTTCCTTCTACATCAGCACATAAACTGTTCTTGAATAGTAGAATTAATCCGTTAGTTTCGTCTAACCTTTTAGCTATTTATTCAATCTAAGGGCATCTAAATGAAATTAAGTCTGCTCAGTATTTTTCTTTCGGTTACGCTGTACAGCAACACTGTTTGTGCTCAGCAAAGCAATGATATTGAAACACTACTTGATGCAATCGAAACTGCTGCCAATGATTCTTTAAAGTTGCAAGCTATTAACCAGGCTGCATTTTACTACATATTTAACAATCCAGACAAGGCTATCAATTTGATTGAAGAGGGGAAAACACTTGCCCTGCGTTATGATCTTCTTTTTGGATATGTTGAACTTCTAAACACACAAGGAATATATTTCAACGTACTGCAAGCAGTGGATTCTGCCCGGTTATATTTCTCAAAAGCGCTTGCCCTTAGTCAGGAAAATGCATGGCCGCAAATTGAAGAAAAAAGTCTGAACAATCTGGGTATGAATTATTGGAACAGGGGCGATTTTCAACAAGCCTTAGATTTTTTTTCCAAAGCCTTGGCGCTTAATACCACAAATCAGCCCGCGAATCTTATTAACCGCGCCAAGTACCTCAATAATATTGGTCTGATTTATCAGGAACTGAAACAGTTTGATCAGGCACTTCACTATCATAACCAGGCACTGGAGATCAGAAATCAGCATGCCGTACCAAATGATCGGGCTATTTCGCACGGCAACCTGGGGGTATGCTTCAAAAACCTGGGCGACTATAACCAGTCAATTATCCATTACAAACAAGCTATTGTTTTAGCTCAGGAAGCTAACAATTTTCGGATGTACTATTCACTACATGATAACCTGGGAAATGTGTTTTTTGACAAGGGTGATTTTAAAGAAGCTCTACCTAATTATATAAAAGCTCTGGAAAGACCTGTAGCCCTTGGGCGGAATCCGAAAAGTGATTTAAGTGTATTGAGCAATCTTACTGCGATATATACTCACTTTAACGAACCTGAAAAGGCCATTACTTACGCTAAAAGAGGTCTGTTAATTTTAGAGGAAAACCCAACGCTGGAAAACTTTGCATCCACTTTACTAAAAAATACTTCACTCAGTTATTATTTACTTGGGGATGTAGAGACTGGAAATAAATTTTTCGTCCGGTATACTACCGTAGTGGATAGTGTTTTTTCACAACAGCACGCGGATGCAATTGCGGATTTTCAGGTGAAAATGGAAACAGAAAAAAAAGAGCAACAGTTGGCCCTGCAAACTGTTGAGCTGGCCGAGCAACGAGCAGTCATTGAGCGAAATGTTCTTATATTGATATCCTTGGTGGCGGTTTCCATTCTTTTAATCGTCTTAATCATTAATCGGAACAGGAAGAAAGCTGAACTTATGCTAAAAGAACGAGACCTTCTCATAAAGGAAACACAAATTACCTCTGCATTGGCCTCGCAGGAATCTCAGTATAAACGGTTTGCTCAGGATCTTCATGACGGGTTGGGACAACTCCTTTCTGCTCTTCGAATGACATTATCAGGATTAACGAATAATACGGATACCGAACAACGCATAGCGATTGCCGAAAAGTCTGATAAAATCTTAACGGAAATGAGTGCCGAGATCCGGAACATTGCTTTTAATCTGATGCCTTCCACATTGATTAAAGGCGGGCTTGTGAAGGCACTTGAAGAGCTGGCCCTACGGGTAAACAATTCAGGAAGTGGTCTTTCTATAACGGTTTCAAGTTTTGAATTCCCTGAAAGATTATCGGAACTTTATGAGATAAATCTATACAGGATAGTACAGGAATGGCTTAACAACATGCTGAAGCATAATAAGGTTAATCATATTGAAGTGCAATTAGTAGGTCATCAGGATGAATGGGTTGTTACCATTGAAGATGACGGTGAGGGTTTTGATAAAACCCTCCTGGCCAATGCAAGAGGCAATGGATGGAAAAACATTACTTCCAGAATTAACCTGATGAAGGGAGAATATACGCTGGAGACAAGTCCAGGTACACGGGGATCCTCTTTTATGGTGATGGTGCCGATAGCATCTTCACCCGTAGATCATGTGGGGGTACTGACTAAAAATACCATAAATCCCTGATTGAGTGATGTGGATGCCGGGCATATCTTGGCGGTATGAAAACGGGGACATTATGGTGGAGAAAAATTTTATCAAAAAATAGAATCATGCGAGTCGTTCTGGTTGATGATCATGCGATTGTTTCTGATGGCGTTGCCCAACTCCTGGAGAATCAGAGTAATCTGAAAATAATGACAAAATTCACTACAGGTAATGCCGCAGTGACATGGTTCTCTAAAAACGCTGCCGACCTGTTGATTACCGATTTAAATCTACCCGATATTTTTGGCCTTGATCTTATTCGGAAAGTGCGCCATTACCATCCCGAAATAAAGGTGATCGTATTAAGTATGCACGATGAGACGCATATTGTTCGTGAGGTGCTAAAGGCAGACGTGAATGCTTACGTTCTAAAAAACGACTCGCATAAGGAATTGAATGATGCTATTTCTCAGGTAATGATCGGGAAAATTTACCTGAGCGATGCCATCAATAAAATGCTGGTAACCTCACTTCGGTTCCCAGAAGAAAACAAATTATTATCAACCCGTGAAAGAGAAATACTAAAGCTTATTGCCAAAGAATTCTCCAACCGACAAATTGCCGAAGAACTTTTTATCAGCGAACGCACGGTAGAAACACATCGTAAGAATATCTTTAGAAAGACAAAAACCAACACCTTAGTGGGGCTAATCAAATTCGCCTACGCTAACAATCTTATCTAGGTGGTTGGCAATTCGCCAGGCAACCATAATTTCGGCACCAAATCAGATGTTTCAGGGAGTAACCATCCGTACCAGCGGGTATCAATAAATACCAAATGAACTGGATGTTTTATCAGCACAACGATTCAGACCTTAGCAATATGATAGGGCGTACCTATTAAGCATAAATACCTCCCTCTATAACAAGTAATAAACCAAAACAATCATGATAAGAATAGTTACATTTCTACTAGCTGCTATTGTAAGCAGCTCATCCGCACAAAGTATTTTTAAGGGATTGGGCGAAGGTGAAAAGAATAAAAAGGCCGTAAGTAGCATTGATGCATTGGTCGTGCCGCAGTTTAAGATCAACTACAACACATACAGTGAAGTAGATCTTGAAGAAAAGGAAAGCAAAATAAGCGCCCTTCGGGGTAACCTAAAAACTGTAGGAACTAATCAAAACTACAGTCGCCAATCATCCCTCATCAAAGCCACTTCCATTTTAAAAGTTGAAGATCTGGCCTTGTCCGATTTTGAAAAACTTACTGTGGAACTCCAGGCCATTATGACGAAAGAACTTATGGCTGTTGGAATAAAGGTGTTGTCACCAGAAGAAATGCAAAGTTTAGCCTCATACGAAAAGCTTGCCGAAAAAAAGAGTGGTAAGGCTGATAAAGTAGCTGATAAAGCGGCCACAAAAGAAGTTGGAGAAGATAAAATTGAAGTGCTGGCTAAAGGAGGAACCATAATTTGTAGCGGGGATATGAATTTCTGTGGCTTTGGCCCGGGTATGTTGCCAAAAATTCAAAAGCTTCAGCAGGAGTCGAAAGCCTCCATTATGCTTCAAAATCTTGATATTGATTTCTCATCGGTAATTATTGAAGCCGATGTAAAGGCTGGCGTGGTGAAAGAAACTCAATTAAACTGGCCTGGCACGTATAAAAATACGGAAGCCAAATCACAAGTGATTCCCGCCATGAAAGTACTTAACAATCAATTGGTGCTTGTTGATAATAAAGGAACGCCTCATGTGTTTGAATTGAAGAACGAATTTATTTCTGATAAACCATTCAATGGAAAATTATACCAGGATAAAAAGCAAAGCGAAACTATGCTAAATAAAATGTTTAGCATGAAACGTAAAGCAAACGTAGAGTTTGATCCCGTGATTGTTGAGATGAACAAAGAAGAGTATTTAAGTGCCGCTAAACATCTGTTTGAACTTTACTCAAAAGAATTAGCTGCCGCTATAGTTGCTGCTCGCAAGTAGTCAGGTTATAATAACCACT
>CAZQXC010000021.1:0-25881 GCA_964597075.1 uncultured Roseivirgaceae bacterium
TGAAACATTAAAAGAAACAGGTGAGTACCTCAGGCAGGGATTTAAAGCCATAAAAGTAAAACTGGGTAAGGATCTGGCGGAAGATATTGAACGCATGGTAAAAATGCGTGAACAATTTGGGTATGATTATGCGATTCGAATTGATGCCAACCAAGGCTATAACGCCAATCAGACCATTGAGTTTTATCAGAAAACCAAGCACTTAAAAATCGAATTGATCGAACAACCCCTTCCGGCTAATGCCATTCAGGAAATGAAAGCATTGCCCGATGAGGTAAGGGAAGTAGTAGCAGCTGACGAGTCATTGATCTCTTCTAAAGATGCTCTTAATCTTATTAAACCACCTCACGCCTGTGGTATTTTCAATATTAAACTGATGAAGTGCGGAGGGATAACGCAGGGATTAAAAATTGCCGACATCGCTTTACAGGAGGGCATTGATTTATTCTGGGGCTGTAATGATGAAAGCATCATCAGCATCACAGCTGCGCTGCACGCAGCCTTTGCCTGCTCCAATACAAAATACATTGATCTGGATGGAAGCCTTGATCTTGCGCAGGATGTGGTAGTGGGCGGATTTATCTTAAAAGATGGAATAATGTATTGCTCAGATAAACCCGGTTTGGGGGTAGAACTCAACTGATTCGTACGAAATATTGCTAGAGGAAAATACGTTTAGGCAAAAGAAAACCCCGCCCGCCCCGACAGTGTCGGAGCCAAGCGAGGCATTCAACCAAACCCCTCTAACCAAACCCTCAATCCTTGCTTTCGCAGAATTCCTCCGGAGGGGACTTGCCGGATTACCCGGCACGGAGAATTATCCTTAATCTATTTCTTTAACAACGTCAGCATCCGCAAGGTTCTCAAAAACGAATTCATTTTCATTTTTTAAGTCAACATAAATTATGGAGTCTTTGTGAACTTTTCCGGACAGTATTTGTTTCGACAACTCATTTAGAATTTCCCGCTGCATTACCCGTTTTAACGGCCTGGCACCAAATTGAGGGTCGTAACCAACTTTAGCCAGTCGCTCACGGGCTTCAGTCGATACCTCGATTCTAATGCCAGCCTCTTCCAGTCGTTTGCAAATAAGGTTAACCTGAATATCAACAATCTTGCGAATGTCCTTCCGGCTCAGCGGACGGAACATAATGATCTCATCAATCCGGTTTATAAACTCAGGGCGCACAGTCTTTCTAAGCAACGAAAGAACTTCGCCTTTCGTATCTTCTACCACATCGAAATAATTCTGATCCGTTATTTTTTCAAAGTTCTCCTGTATAATGTGCGAACCAATATTGGTGGTCATGATGATGATGGTATTCTTGAAGTTTGCCACACGACCTTTATTATCAGTCAAGCGACCATCATCCAACACCTGAAGCAGAATGTTAAACACATCGGCATGCGCTTTCTCGATTTCATCCAATAGAATAACCGAATAGGGTTTCCTGCGGATGGCTTCGGTGAGCTGTCCGCCTTCATCGTACCCAACATAGCCGGGTGGCGCTCCGATCAATCGACTCACGCTATGTCGTTCCTGGTATTCGCTCATATCAATACGAACCATAGCATGCTCATCATTGAACAAGTATTCTGCCAGCGCTTTTGACAATTCAGTTTTGCCTACACCGGTTGTTCCCATAAAGATTAAGGAACCAATCGGACGCCTTGGGTCTTGTAACCCTGCACGACTTCTGCGCACGGCATCGCTTAATGCCTGAATAGCCTCTTCCTGACCGGCAACGCGCTTGCTTAGCTCTTCTTCTAAATGAAGAAGCTTTTCCCGCTCACTTTGCAACATCTTTGATATCGGTATGCCTGTCCATCGCGCTACTACTTCGGCAATGTCTTCACTGTCTACTTCTTCTTTCAACAAGGATTTTTCGCCCTGCATTTCTTTCATCTTCACCTGAATCTCGTTGAGCATTTTCTCAGCTTCTGTGATTTTCCCGTAGCGAATCTCAGCTACTTTACCATAGTCGCCAGCCTTTTCAGCTTGTTCGGCTTCAAATTTTAGCCTGTCTATGTTTTCTTTTTGTTTCCGGATGCCTTGCACTACTTCCTTCTCACTTTCCCATTTCCCTTTTAAGGCATTTCGCTGTTCTGAAAGGTCTGCAATATCCTTGCTTAGCAGGGTTTCCTTTTCCTTATTTTTTTCCCTTCGGATGGCTTCTCGCTCAATTTCAAGTTGCATAATTCTGCGATTGAGTTCGTCCAATTCTTCAGGCAAAGAATCCATTTCCAGTCTGAGTTTGGAAGCGGCCTCATCCATTAAGTCGATGGCTTTATCGGGTAAGAAGCGATCGCTGATATACCGACTGGATAGTTCTACAGCCGAAATAACCGCATCGTCTTTTATGCGAACACCGTGGTGGAGTTCGTACTTATCTTTGATCCCGCGAAGGATGGAGACAGAATCTTCTATTGAAGGTTCGTCTACCATGACCGTTTGAAACCTGCGCTCAAGCGCTTTATCTTTTTCAATGTACTTCTGATATTCTTTTAAAGTTGTTGCGCCAATCGCATGAAGTTCACCCCGTGCCAGAGCAGGTTTCAACAGGTTGGCGGCATCCATAGCGCCTTCGCCACCCCCTGCACCAATTAGCGTGTGAATTTCATCAATGAATAATATAATCTGCCCGTCTGAATCGGTTACTTCTTTAATCACCGCCTTTAACCGCTCTTCAAATTCACCTTTGTATTTGGCACCGGCAACCAATAAGCCCATGTCAAGCGATACAATGATTTTGGTTTTCAGGTTTTCAGGCACATCACCATTCACAATCCGTTGGGCAAGGCCCTCCACAATGGCGGTTTTTCCTACACCGGGCTCACCCAGTAGAATCGGATTATTTTTCGTTCTGCGTGACAGAATTTGCAGTACACGCCTAATCTCATCATCCCGACCAATTACGGGATCGATTTTTCCTTTCTTGGCAAGCTCATTAAGATTCTTTGAATAACGTTCCAGCGATTTATATTTCGCTTCGGCATTCTGATCGGTAACGGTATTGCCTCCACGTAATTCTTTTATCGCTTTGACCAGCGCTGTTCTTTCAAAACCAACATCGCGAAGCAGTGAAGCAGCTTTATCTTTTCCGGCCAGTAAGGCCAGTAGTAAATGCTCAATGGCAACATATTGATCTTTAAACTCGCGTAGTTCTTTTTCTGCCTGTTGTAATAAAGTATTGGCAGCGGTTGATAAATACGGTTGTTGTCCGGATACTTTTGGATAGGAATTCAACAATTCTTCCACTTTGGTGTCCAGCAGGTTTTTATTAATAGCCAATTTTTTCACCAGGTATGAGGCCACATGTTCATCCGTTTCCAGAATGGCCTTCAGCACATGCCCCGGTTCTATGGCTTGCTGCTGAGATGCCAAAGCAATCTCAGCCGACTTTTGCAGCGCTTCCTGTGATTTAATCGTGAATTTTTCGAAGTTCATAATTTCTTGTCTTTCCGGTTACTCATGCACAAAACATAATCCATTGAAAGTTTGATCATCTTTCAGGAATTTTTGTCATTAAATTTTTAGATTTCGAAAGCGATTGCAGCCATTTTGACTTAGAAAAGAACATTTGTATGCCAAAAAAGAAGCGCGTTATGACGAATGATTTCCTGAAAGCAACATTACTAAAAAGTCCTGTGGGAGTTTAACCTGTTATAATAGAATATAATGTCAAACTTATTGATCTATATGTCCAAAAAATCTATGATTTTTCTACTTCAGTATCCAAGTATACTAAAGTCATAGTACCAAAGTATTTTTCCGGGATAAATGGGCTAAAGTATATTAGGTACCTTTTAGATATGATTTAGCATTTGGTTTTCGCCATCTCCCAGCCGATACTTTTCTTACGGGTGGCTTCCCACCGGTATTCGCCCAGGATGCCATTCTTGCGAACTACCCGGTGATAGGAATGAGGCATATAATGTGGTTTGAGCCTACTGGAACCAACCATTTGAATAGCCCTCGGACTTGAAATTTTTTCAGCAATATTCTGATAGGTTATACATCGCCAATTGAAATTTTTAATAACGCTTCCCGTACTTTGATTTGAAAGTTAGTACCCTTAACAAACAGATGAAGTTTGCTTGGTGCCCTTGTCGTGCCGGCAGGATAAAACAAGTTCAATGTTGATGGCCGTTGCCTTACTTTAAATTCTTCTTAATCCAGGTTTTAATTTGGTCAAAGGTCACTTGTCCGCTTGCTGCTTTTATAACAAAGTCATACTTATCGTTTTGTTCTAAGTGAATGTCAAGGTTATTATTTTTGAGTATCAGCCTCATGAGTACGTATGCTGTCCGTTTGTTACCGTCTAGGAATGGATGATTTATAATTATGCTCTCAAAAATTGCAGCAGCTTTGTCTATTGGGTTAGGATATAATTCTTGCCCGTCAAAGGTTTGAAAAGGTCTGTTTAAGGATGACTCAAGAAGTCCTTTGTCTCGAATACCTTTTGCGCCACCAAATTTGTCTATAAGAATGTTGTGAATTTTTTCGACTTCGTTAACGTCAATCATTTAGCAAGTCTTTCCAGGAGTTCTTTGTCTTCAGTTAAAATGTCTCTTAGATTCCTTGTGAGGTTCACCTTTTCTATGGGTAGATTTTCAACTTGCTTTAAAAAGTTAAGCACGTCAAGGAGCACGCTTTCAGGTACTTTGTCAAGTGATTTTTGTATCTCAGATTTTATGTCTTTCGTTGTCATTTTTAAATTGCTGTTATTTCAGTTCTAAGTTACTAAATATTAACCTTTAATTTTTCTGTCGGGCAATGAAGTCTCAGAAACATTGTAATCTAATTAATCTCTGTTTAGACCCGAACGCCTAGCCATCTCCCAACCAATAATACTTTTCTTGCGTGTGGCCTCCCAACGGTATTCACCCAACACGCCATCTTTCCGGATTACCCGATGACATGGAATAAGGTAAGCGATATGGTTTGACCCCACAGCTGAGCCTACTGCCTGCATGGCCTTTGGATTGGATATTCTTTCTGCAATATTCTGATAAGTTGTTACATCGCCCAACGGTATTCTTAGTAATGCCTCCCAAACTTTAACTTGAAAATTGGTACCCTTTACAAACAGATGAAGCTTACTTTGCGCCCCTGCCTTGCCGGCAGGCAGGTTTGCGCCTCTGCGGTTAAAAATGTTGTCAACGTATTCAAACGTTAAGTTTTGGTTTTGATGAAAAACAGAATTGTGCCAATGTGTTTTCAGGCGTTCCAACTCATGTTTTGCATCATCATCAATATTAAAAAATGATAGCCAGCACACCCCGCGTTCTGTAACACCAATCAGGCAATTGCCAAAGGGCGTTTGATGAAATCCAAACTCAATGTGAATACCTGAGCCACGAAGCTTATATTCCTGTGGCGTTACCGCTTCCAAAGTTGTGAATAAATCGTAAACACGTGATTGACCTGATAGCCCGGTTGTTTGCGCCAACTCCTCAAGGTTTTTACTCTCCAGTAATTTCTTTTTCAGAAAATCGGTGGTAAGAAATTGAAGAAATCGCTTCGGACTAATGCCTGCCCACTCAGTAAAAATACGCTGGAAATGAAAGGGAGATAAATGAACCTGCTCGGCTACTTCATCCAGTTCGGGTTGATGGTGAACATTTTTTTCCAGGTATTCGATGGCCTGTGCAATGCGTTGGTAGTTAATATGGTTTTCCTGACAGATCAACAGCATAAAGGTACGTGATTGATTATGCTGTAAAAATGGCGGACAAAAACCGGCTTGAAAACCTGAAACTTGCTAACCTTGAGTTTCTTGTGCCGCGGTTTTTGGATCGGTGAACATGAAACCCCTGCCTTCATTGCCTTCGTAGAAATCAATCTGTTTACCCACCACGTACATCGTATGGCCTTTGTCTACCAATACAGGAATTCCCTCAATGGTATAACACTGGTCAGCTTCCTTTTTTTTGTCGAAGCCGATAATCAGTTTAACCCCGGCACATCCGCCTCCGCGCACCCCCACCCGAAGGCCATATTCAGCAGGAATGTTTTTGGTTTGCATGATTTTACGTACTTCTTCGGCAGCTTTTGGCGTTAACGTTACGGGTTGAAAATCAAACATCTGGAAGGTTTCTCGGTTATGTCGTTCAAAATTATCTAAATTTCAAACACAATTAGACTGAAATTGATTTCGTATGGATGCCCTTATAGACTTTGGTAAGATATTGATACCTGCATCGCTGGTACTGTATGCAGCTTATTTACTGGTTCGTTCGTTTTTAGCCAAGGAAATAGAGCTCAAAAAGCTCGAAATCCGTAGCCGGAGTATTGAAACAGTATTGCCCTTACGCCTTCAGGCCTATGAAAGAATGTGCCTGTTCATGGAACGAATCAGTCCGCAAAATTTGTTGGTACGCCTGAATCCTGGCCCGGTGCCTGCGCGCGACTTTCACCAGGTATTGCTAAGTGAGATACGGAATGAATATAACCACAACGTTTCGCAGCAGATTTTCATGAGCGAAAGCAGTTGGGAACTAGTTCGCAATGCCAAGGAGGATTTGGTGGTAACGATTAATGAGGCGGCATCGGAGTTGGGGCAAGAGGCCACCAGCCTGGACCTATCGAAAAGGATATTTGAAAAAATTATAAATAAGCCCGATTCCATTGCACATGCATTGTTGGAGATAAAGCGAGAGATACAACAAACATTTTAATGGACATAAAAAATGCATTTTATCAGCAGGCAGCGAAGAAGGCCGGATCATGGTTCGGCAAGAATGATCGCATTACTTTGTTGCTGATGCAACTTACTTCGAAGCTGAATCGGTTCAACCGAACGGATTTAAGTTTCAAACCGGTTAAAGAGAAGGTAAGCGTGCTGATGCGATTGGTTAGGTCATACATCAATGGTCAGTACAGAACCATTCCCTGGAAAGTTGTTGTGAGCATATTGGCAGCTTTTATTTATTTCGTTAACCCACTCGATTTAATTCCCGACTTTACTCCTGTTATTGGCTACACAGATGACTTTTCTATTTTATTGTGGGTCTATAGTGCTGTACAAGTCGAGATTGATAAATTTTTGAGCTGGGAGAAATCAAGGTTATCGCCTTCATGAAAACTGCTTTAGTAGCCGGTTCTACCGGATTGATAGGAAAACAATTGCTTCAACTATTGCTGGATGATCCTGCGTATGCAGAAGTTAAAGCGCTAAGCCGAAAGCCGATGGATATTGTTCACCCGAAGCTTAGAATTATCATTCTTGATTTAGACAAGTTAAATGAGCATTTCGATCAGCTTAAAGCTGATGATGTGTTTTGTTGTTTAGGTACAACCATAAAGCAAGCTGGCAGTAAAGAGGCCTTTCGAAAAGTAGATTACGATTATCCATTGGAGCTGGCTAAACTCTCTAAAAATCAGGGCGCTACACAATACCTGATTATCACCGCACTGGGCTCCAATAAAATGTCGGGTATTTTTTACAACCAGGTGAAAGGACAAGTTGAAGAAGCAATTGATCAGGTAGGCTTTCAGTCGTACCATATTTTCAGGCCATCTTTATTGCTGGGCGAGCGTTCAGAGAAACGTGCAGGAGAAGGAGCGGCAACAGCGGTATATAAGGTTTTAAGTTTTTTAATTCCACCGAAATACAAAGCCATTGATTCGGCCAAAGTGGCCAGGGCGATGCTTCACATGGCCCAGCAAAATTCCAAGGGCAAGTACATTCACGAATCAAAAGAGCTTCAGCAGTTTTGAGTTAACCCCCGAAGAAGGGCTCCTGCCCGCGTATAATGGTTGATGCAGTTTGCTGATCTGAATTTTTCGGCTGCGTATGATGCAGCGGTTCATACGGCAATTCTTTTTTGTTGATCAGTGGAATTTTTTCCATGGAGCTCACTTCAATTGTAGCAATTCCAAAATCCGCCACCACTTTACCCTTAATAAAGTAAAACCCTCTTCCACGGAAGGGAAATCTTTTGGCGATATCTGGAAAATGAACGGTATCGAAAACTTCACCCTGCTGATCGTAGAACGTGCCGAAGTGCATAAGCTCACCTTTTATGGTGCCGGTATTTTTTGTAGTTACTGCGTATCCCAGTATGTTCACTACTCTGCCTAACGTATTGAGTAACTCACATGCTTTTGTATCGCCAAAGTCGGAGGTGGCCACCAATTTAAATGGATCGCACAGCGGAAAACCGAGAAGTTCAATCTCATCAAAGGCATCTTCTAGTTCGTTTCGTTGTAATACAGGCAATGGATATTCACTGGGCTCAGTATCAAATAATTCCGAGGTGTTTCTGTTTTTGGTTTTTGTATGATTGCCATACAGCATGGCTTCCCACAATAATTTTTGTTTTGATTTCCCGGTAAACCGGAACGCTCCCATGCGAATGAGCATGCGTACTTGTTCCAACCCAATGGGTATTCTGCGCATGAAATCATTCAGACTTTGGTAATTACCGTTGCGACTTCGTTCAAGGGAAATTTGTTGTGCCACTTTTGTCTCCAGACTTTTCAGGTGAATAAAACCGATGTAGATTTCTTTTCCGTAAATGGTAGTCAGGTGTTCACTTTTATTGACGCAGGGTGCCTTAATGATGGCACCATTCATGCGGGCTTCATGAAAATAGAATTCTGTTTTATAGAATCCTCCAAAATTGTTGATCACGCTCACCATAAACTCCAGCGGATAATGAGCTTTCAGGTATAAGCTTTGGTAACTCTCTACCGCATAACTGGCGGAGTGACCTTTCGCAAACGAATAGCCTGAGAAACTTTCGATTTCATACCACACCCGTTCAATAATGTGTTCGGGATAATTGCGCGCTCGACAATTCTCAAAGAATTTATTCTGCACGCGACTGAATTCTTCTCTGGACCGGTATTTACCCGACATGCCCCTGCGCAACACATCGGCTTCGGTTAACGTTAAACCGGCAAATCGATGGGCTACCTTAATCACATCTTCCTGGTACACCATTACCCCATAGGTTTCTTTCATCAGTTCATCCATTAAGGGATGGATGACTTCATATGTTCCACCATTGCGCACGGCATGGAAACGTTCAATGTAGGCGCGCATCATTCCCGATCGGGCTACACCTGGCCGGATGATGGAACTGGCGGCTACCAGTGTGAGGTAATCATCGCAACGAAGTTTGCCCAACAGCATGCGCATGGCCGGGGATTCCACATAAAAGCAACCCATGGCTTTGCTGTGGCGCATCAGGTCTTTGATTTTCTCATCTTTTTTGAAATCATCAATGCGGTGAATGTTAACATCAATGCCTTGATTTCCTTTTACATGCTTTACCGTTTCTTTCAGGTGCCCCAAACCCCGCTGACTGAGAATATCAAATTTGTAAATGCCTATATCTTCGGCATTGTGCATTTCGAAATGCGAAACCGGGTAGCCTTTGGGAGGGAGCTCCAGGGTCGTGTAGGCGTAAATGGGTTTTTCCGTGATCAATACTCCACCAGCATGGATGGAGATATTGGCAGGCAGGTCTTTCATCTTATCCGCATAACGAAAAATCAATTCGGTAATGTGATCGCGGTTTTTATGTTTATGCGGCTCTTCAACGATCGCATCAATTTCAACTTTCGGTAAACCGAATATTTTACCGAGTTCACGAAGCACCGATCGCTTTTGGTAGGTAACGTGTGTGCCGAGCAAACACACATGATCCTGGCCGTGTGTCCGGAAAAGATAATCGTATACCTCATCGCGGTTGTCCCACGAAAAATCCAGGTCAAAATCGGGAGGGGAGGAACGCTCCGTGTTCAGGAATCGCTCGAAATATAAATCGAGTTCAATGGGATCGACATTGGTAATGTCAAGGCAATAGGCCACCACGCTGTTGGCACCACTACCACGACCTACGTATTCAAACCCGCGTTCTTTGGCAAAACGGATGAGGTCGTACGCGATTAGGTAGTAAGCGCCAAAGTTCTTTTGGTTAATAATATTCAGTTCCCGTTCAAAGCGTTCGCGCAAATCGGGATTGCTCACATCATACCGGCTTTGAAATCCATCCCACGCCTGAGTGACTAAAAAATCCCAGTCGGCCTGCTTTGAACCCAATACTGTTTTTTTGTTTTTATCTTCTTTCAGATTGAAATGTATGGAGCATTGTTCGATCAGTTTTTTGGTATTTCGAATGAGTTCAGGGTATGCAACAAAAAACTTTTCCAGCTCTTCTTCCTTCATCATCACTTCCTCCGGGTGGGCCTGTTCGTGTGTGGGAAGCTTACTTAGCAATGTGTTGTTATCAATGGCGCGTAGCAGGCGGTGTGTGTTGAAGTCGGTTTTAGATGCGAAGGTTACCGGATGCAGGATGACAAACTTTTCAGGAAACTCCTTGCGGGCCGCGTATAAAGAAAATTGATTAAGCTGGTGTTTGCGTACCCCAATAAACTCATTTTCACGAAGTAATTCGGGTTCTGTTTTTCCAAACGGGTAGATAACAAACGTATCTTCCATTTCCGGTGCACGTTCCGGTAGCTTTCTGTTCTCTCGGTTGTGATGGGAGAGGAACCGATTGATTTTTTCGAAACCGTTGTTGTTTATTGCAATAATAATATACAACAGCTCATGCGCTTGCCGGAACTCTATGCCTACGGCAATTTCCAGGTCATAAACGTTATCACTAGCCAATGGTGAGCCGGGTCTTCGCTCGGCACATAGGCGCAACATCTCGATGTATGATGCGGTATTATTGATTTCTGTGAGAATAAGTTTGTGCACACCGCACCTGCGTGCTTCCTCAAAAAGCCTGTCTACCGGCAGGGTGCCGTATTTGAAACTGTAGGCGGTATGGCAGTTGAGGAACATAATAAACAGGTTGCCGGTTGCCAGTCATCGGTTTTATTAAGTATGGCTATGCAGCTATTTTCCAAAACAGATATCCTTATAATGCATCCACTTCCTGCCGCTACGGGTCAGAACGGTAATACGATCACACAAAAAATGTTGGTTGCTGTAGTTCAGTTCTTTCAGGTACGGCCAGCACTTTAGAAAATCTTCTGAAGAAAGATTTTTCGCGAGGGTAATGCTTGGCGTGAAATCACGGTCTTCCTTTACCAGGTTTTCAAAAATCTCGCGGATCGGGTACTTGTTCACAATATCCATGTAAATGGTACGCTTCGAACCGTTGTGGAATACGTTGAAATCTTTCAGAAACACATTGAAGGCTTCGAATGAGACAGCCTTTTCTTCTACGAATTCAATCATGTCTTCTGTATGCTCACCTGTATATTTGAATAACGAGATGTGGGCTTTTGAAAACCGGTCTTCAAAGTCATGCCCGATCAGGTAATGCACATCATCTTTTAGCACGGCCACATCGCTGGCAATGTGCCGGGGCGGGGCAATCATAAAAAACAATTCCTGTACCGTGTTCTGGGTTTTAATCGCTGCTACTCTCATGGTTCGTTGTGTTTTCATGCTACGAACATAATTCCGATCTTTGACAATTTGTGTCATTATGATTTTCATCTCAAATTTCCTTTAAACATGTTCATCTCCATTCGTACCCTGCGGCTTACGCCAATGGTAGTGGCCCGTACCAGTTTCTCTGATCCGTGCTTGTGTTTTATTTTATCAATCGCCTCATACAACCGGACGCCTTCGGTTGTATCATCAAACAAGCTGATTTGGTGATTGCCGTGTACCAAGCCGCTTAGGCGCACGCCCACCAGGCGTATCAGCATTCTGCGGTTGTAAAGTTTATCAAAGAGTTGCGTTACGGTATGTAGTAGCACATGGTCGGACGAAGTGTAGGGAATTTGAATTTGTTTGGTCTCCGTATCAAAATTGGCATAGCGGATTTTCACGGTAATGCACGAAGTAAGTTTCTTCTGTTCGCGTAACTGAAACGCCACCTTCTCCACCATGGCAATTAAAATCGATTTTAGTTTCTTTACATCAATCGTATCGTTCTCAAAGGTGCATTCTGTTGAAATCGACTTCTGTTCGCTGTACGGTACCACAGGCGAGTCGTCAATACCGTGGGCTTTATTCCATAGCGAAATGCCATTCTTACCAAACGCACTCACCAGAAACTTCAGCGGCATTTCGCGCAGCGTGGCTACGGTGCGCACGCCCATATCATATAAGAAAGCCGATGTCTGCTTCCCGATCATCGGGATTTTTTCTACTGCCAGCGGAGATAAAAATTCTTTCTCCTCACCGGCCGGAATTTGTTTCTCGGCATCCGGCTTAAACTCATTGGTGGTTACTTTCGACACCAGCTTGTTCACCGACATACCCAAGGAAATCGGAAGCCCACTGTTGTCTATAATCTTCTTGCGCAGCTCTTTAGCCCATTTAAATGCGCCAAAAAACTTATCCATGCCGCTGGCATCAATGTAGAATTCATCAATAGAGGATTTTTCAAACATGGGCACTGAGTCGGCAATGATTTCGGTAACCAGGTGCGAGTTTTTACTGTACGCCTCCATGTCGCCCGAAATCACCAGCGCATCGGGGCACAGCTGCATGGCCAGGTACATGGGCATGGCCGAGTGCACCCCAAACCTGCGCGCCTCGTAACTGCAGGCTGCCACTACGCCCCTGCGGCTCTGGCCACCAATAATTAAAGGTTTTCCTTTTAGCTCCTTGTGCTTTTTGCACTCCACGGCCACAAAAAAGGCATCTAAATCGAGGTGTATAATGTTTCTATCCACAGTGCGATATTAACTAAAAATATTAGTATAAAGTTTTACTATTAAACTAAATATTTTAGTTTTGTGATGTGCTTGCCATAGCGCGCTGGAATTGTGGGTAATCCTGGTTATGCGGGACTACCTTCACATTCCTTTTATACACAGCTAAGACCATGATCGTCAATCAGAATCTCAAACATCTCCGCACCAAACACGGACTCACCCAAAAGCAATTTGCGGAAAAGCTGGGCTTGAAGCAGGCTGTTATCGGTGCGTACGAAGAAGAACGCGCAACACCGCCACTCGCTGTACTGTTGGATGTATCCGGTATATATAAAGTGAGTATGGATGTGCTCACCCGTAAAGACTTAAGTAAACTTCCTGAAAAGGATTGGAAAGCCTCCTCGTCTTCAAAAGAAGTACTGGCCATTACCGTTGACTCTTCCGGGAAGGAGAACGTAGAACTTGTTTCACAAAAGGCATCGGCTGGTTACCTGGCTGGTTACCAGGATCCGGAGTTCATAGCCGAGCTGCCGAAAATCAACCTCCCGGTTCTGCCCAAAAACAAAACGTATCGAGCCTTCGAAATTCAGGGCGACTCCATGCTGCCCATCCAGCCGGGCTCCGTTTTGTTTGGTGAGTATGTGGAAAGTCTGGACGCTGTTAAAAATGGAAAGCCTTACGTGCTGGTCACGCAACAAGCAGGTATTGTCTTTAAACGTGTGTTCCGGTTTGACGATGACGACAATAAACTCCTGCTTGTTTCAGATAACCGACAGTATGAGCCCTACGCTATCGCAGCTGCAGATGTGTTTGAAATCTGGAGTGTTCGGGGCTACTACTCTTCTAAGCTTCCTGAAGGAGATAGCACAGCCTCACCCTTAACCGAACAGCTGGCCTTACAGGTACTCCGACTTCAGCAGCAATTAAAGAGTGGAGGAAAATGATAATTCTTCGTGTACTTTGTGCTGATCTTTGTGATCTCTGTGGTTAAGAAGTTTCTGTAGAAGCCCACAAAGAATTTCTGTATTTTAAAGTTTTCATTTTAAGCTGATGATTGCCGTTATCCAACGTGTTTCTTCCTGCTCGGTTGAAATTAAGAAGTCTGTTAAGTCGTCCATTCAAAAAGGGTTACTGGTGTTGTTAGGTATTGAAGATGCTGATACCGATGAAGACATCGACTGGCTGGCCAACAAAATTGTAAACCTGCGCATTTTTAACGATGCCGATGGTGTGATGAACGTAAGTGTGAAAGATGATGGTGGCGATATTTTGGTCGTGAGCCAGTTTACGCTGCATGCCAGTACAAAAAAGGGTAACCGGCCTTCGTATATAAAGGCATCCAAGCCCGACTTTGCCATCCCCATGTATGAAAAATTTGTTTATCTAATCAATCAAGTGCTTGATAAACCTGTTCACACCGGAGCATTTGGAGCAGACATGAAAGTTGCATTGGTTAATGATGGCCCGGTTACTATAATTATCGACACAAAAAATAAAGTATGAAGTACGCTCTGTTCTTTTTCGTTTCTTTTCCTATTCTGTTGCAAGCACAATATAAATACGGGCTCACACCGGTAACGCTCCAACAATACCAGCAGCTAGTGAAAAATGATCCTGAAAAGGAACTCGTTAACGTAGCAACAGTTATTTCAGGAATTGTGCTGGATATTCGATATGCTACAGCCAACAATTTTACAGGAGAGATAATCTACAACCTTTCAAGAGCATATGCACGTAAGCCTGTTGCTGAAGCCTTAAAGAAAGCACAGGAAGAATTTTCGAAACATGGTGTAGGTATAAAAATTTTCGATGCATACCGCCCGTATTCAGCAACGGTAAAATTTTATGAAGTGTATCGCGATACTACCTATGTGGCCTCACCCTATAAAGGTTCACGACATAACCGCGGTTGTGCTATCGACATGACGTTAATTGATTTGAAAACCGGTGAAGAACTAAAAATGCCAACCGAATATGATTCTTTTAAGAAAGAAGCCTGGCCCACTACCCCGGTGAAAGATCCGATGATCAAAAAAAACCGTGATTTGATTATTTCCGTCATGCACGAGCATGGCTTTAAAGTCAACGCTTCTGAATGGTGGCATTTCGATTTTAACGGATGGCAGAAATTTGAGGTACTGGATATTGATTTCGAAGAACTTGAATAGACCTAAGATTTAAGTAGTAGGACATAAGATGACTTACTACTTTTATCGGGCACGAATTTTACTACTTAAGTCTTACTACTTACTTCTAAAAAGAAATGACCATCGAACAAGCTCAACAACAAGTCGACCAGTGGATAAAAACCGTTGGCGTGCGGTATTTCAATGAACTTACCAACATGGCTATCCTTACTGAAGAAGTAGGGGAGCTGGCACGCATTATGGCCCGCAGGTATGGCGAACAATCTGAAAAGGAAAGCGACAAAAACAAGGACTTGGGCGATGAAATGGCTGATGTGTTGTGGGTATTGATTTGTATGGCCAACCAAACAGGCGTTAATCTATCGGAAGCATTTCAAAAAAATCTTGAAAAGAAAACTATGCGCGATAGAGACCGTCATCAGCAAAACCCTAAACTTCAATAAAGATTAACGCTATTCAACCGCTTAGGAAATTGCATCAGATTACCCATGGTTGTAGTGTTTTTCGATACCGAATGATTTTTGTTTTGATGGATATTGCCGAAAATAGTAATTTCAAATTACCATGCGAGGCATTTCACTCATAGCATTTCTTTCTATTAATTTCTTCGGCTTAGCGCAAGCTGAATTAAAAACTGGCGTTCAGTATGAAGGTAACACGGTTTTAACCATACCCGGGTTAGGCATATCATTTAAAATTCCTGCGGGCTGGTCGGGTGGCGTGCCCGAAGGCGCAGAAGTTATGGTTTTAGTTGATGCAGCAAATGAGGCCACTATTATTGTGTCAGCAAATGAAATGGAAGAGAAGGATGTTTTCGGGGAATTACAAAAACAATTACCCATTGATGGAGGAGTTTCCATTTCTCCGATTGGTTTGGTTAAGAAAGAGGGCAAACGCTGGTGGGGCAATTATAACGTTAATGGTGTGCCGCAGGAAATGAAGGGCTATGTCGAAGTCCGCCTGGGTGATTTTAATATAGGCTCTGGTTGCATTGTGCTGGCGTTACCGGCTGCATTTGAGCGGGGTAAGCATGCGGCAACAGCATTACTTCAGAGCATGAAGTTTGCAGCGCCTCAACAGCAAACAACACAACGTTCAGAGGCAACTACAAACACCGGCGTTAATCAACCCTGGAGTGAATATCTGAAACGTAAGTCATTGAAGTACTATTCTACGCAGGGCGATTTCAGTGAATCTGATTTTATATACCTGTGTTCTGATGGCTCATTTTCACGGAAAACACGAACTTATTCTGGGGGAATTACCGGGTACGGTGCCATGAATAATTCATACTATGGCAGATGGCAGGCAACCGGCCAGGGGGGCTCGGGCACTATTACCTTGTTTAACCAGGATGGGTCACGCACGGAATTTCGGCTGGAATATGGTCAGGGTAAAAAAGGAACAGGTATTTATCTGAACGGAAATCGATTCTATGAGGAGGTTACCAATGCGTGTAATTAAGTCAACACTAACTCTTCATCGACTAGCCGCGGAAGTACGTTGTACTGATCTGGTTTCAGACAAAACTCAATGTCTTTGCGTATGTTTAAACGGTTTAGCCGCTTAACATGGCTGGAATCCTTTAAAAAACCAACCATATCTGTCTTGGCCAGGTTGTAAAGATGCCGGGCTGCCAACGGTGCATCACAGTCGGTTTCGATATGGTCCCTCAGGTTTTCAACAAGTGCACCTGCAAATAGAGTATCCTCCAGGTTAACTCTTCCTTTCCAGGCGGCACAAACTATCAGTACATTGTCTTTGCCGGCCTTGAGGTATTCTGTTACAGCTAATAGATTTAAAAAGGAACCAATCACAATATCTTTTGCCCTACGCGATTTGGCAATGGCCTGCGTACCATTTGTAGTTGTAAAAGCAATTCGTTCACCTTTCAGTTTTTCATCCATATATTCGAAAGGTGAATTTCCAAAATCAAAACCATCAACCTTTTCTCCATTTCGTTCGCCTGCCGTGTAGTACCCTTTTTCTTTCATGGCCTTACATTCTTCGAGGTTAGCAAAGGGCATTATACTTTTAACGCCATGCGCCAGGGCAGTAGTCATGCACGAGGTGGCACGTAAAATATCAACCACTACCACCACACGATCCTGTACATCATATAAATGCATCAGGTCGGGACTTAAGCAAACATCTATTCCTTTCATCGTCTAATTTGAAAATGTGCTGATTTGAAGATTAGTTGATGGACTCGTCATTTCAAAGAATTAACGCGTCAGCTAATTAGTGGTGGTTTACTAATCTCTGCTTTCAACGCTCTTCCCCGCACGTCAATAAAAATTTCTTTTCCAGGGTTAGCATGATCAAGTGTAACATAGCCCAAACCAATGCCCATACCCAGAACAGGAGATATGGTTCCGGAAGTAACTTTACCGATTGTATTTCCTGCGGCATCCTTAATCACGTAATCATGACGGGGAATTCCTTTATCAACCATTTTAAAACCAACCAACTTCCGTTTTACGCCCTCTTCTTTTTGTTTTTTAAGATTAGTACTGTTGATGAATTCTTTAGTGAATTTCGTGATCCAACCTAAACCGGCTTCAAGCGGAGAAGTCGTGTCATCAATATCGTTACCGTAAAGGCAAAAGCCCATCTCTAAGCGCAATGTATCGCGTGCCCCTAATCCGATGGGTTTAATATCAAAATCTTTCCCGGCTTCAAAAATGGCATGCCATACTTTTTCAGCGTGATTTTTATGCACGTAAATTTCAAACCCACCGGCACCGGTATAGCCTGTGTTCGACATAATCACCTCGGGCACTCCAGCAAATTCGCCAAGCGCAAAGTGGTAGTACTTAATGCCGCTCAAATCCGTTTTGGTTAATTTTTGTAAGGTAACAACCGCTTTTGGCCCCTGTACAGCAAACAGGCAGATCTCATCTGAAATATTTTTCAGGTCAGCACCAGTTGTATTATGCTGACTGATCCAATTCCAGTCTTTATCAATATTGCCGGCATTCACTACCAGCAGATAATCTTCATTTTTTATTCTATATACAATCAAGTCATCAACAACTCCACCTTTGTCATTTGGAAGACAGGAGTACTGTGCTTGTCCATCCACCAGTTTGGAGGCATCGTTGCTGGTAACACGTTGAATTAAATCGAGCGCCTTTGGGCCTTTTACGGTAAACTCGCCCATGTGCGATACATCAAATACTCCCACCCCGTTGCGAACGGTCATGTGTTCTTCAATGTCGGAGGAATAGCGCACTGGCATGTTAAAGCCGGCAAAGGGAACCATTTTCCCACCCAGTTTGGTATGGAGGTCGTTAAGGGGAATTTGTTTTACTTCCATAATGAATGTCAAAGGGCCAAAGGTATTGAAATCTGATAAAAAACAGCTTTTTTGAAATCGTCTCCTTACTGATAACTGATTAATTTTACACTTATTTAATCGGGGCCGGTAGCGTGCCTCGACCGTATCGGGGAGGTCGCTGGTCGAATCCAGTCGACCTGACAGTATTTTAACTACTTTAGATTGAATTAACTAAAGCTCGATCTCCGATATCTGTTTCTTCTTTGCATACCTCATTTTCTCCGGAATAGTTTTTAAAATCTCCTCTTTCAGTGCTTCTATCAATCGGGTTTTGATAAAATGGTGGTACGTTACCAGGCTGATTTCACGCACGGGTGCCGGGGGCTTAAAATAATGCAGCTGTGTTAGCTGAGATTTAGTGAACTCACGCACAGCCAGTTCAGGAAGTATGGTTATACCCCTACTCATGTCAACAATTTTTTTTAAGGTTTCAATGGATCCGGCTTCGTAATCAAGATTGTGGGCTTCGGTTTCTTTTTTCTTCAATTCACAAAGGTTGATCACTTGTGAGCGGAGGCAATGACCTTCCTCTAGTAACCACAGCCGGTCAACATCAATATCTTCAGCCAACACGTATTTCTTTTTTATTCCCGATTCTTGTGCCGAGGTATACACCACAAACTCTTCATAGAATAACGGATTTTCAGAAATGGATGAAATGTTTAGCGGAGTGGCCAGTATACCGGCATCGAGTAATTGGGTGGTAAGCTTATCTACAATTTGCTGTGTTGTAAGCTCCATGATTTTAACTTTTACCTGTGGATATTTTTTCAGAAAGTTGTTCAGGAACAGGGGAAGCAGGTAAGGTGAAAGGGTTGGAATAATTCCAATCCTGAGTTCACCTTTTACTTCTCCTTTATAGTTGTGGCCAATTTCATACACACGCCTCACCTCATCCAATATTCTTCGTGCTTGCAGGATAATGTCCTTACCAACATCCGTAGTTATCACCGGTTGCTTGCTTCGGTCAAAAAGTTGTATCCCCAATTCAATCTCCAGTTTATGAATCATCATGCTGAGGGTGGGTTGGGTGATATGACATTTTTCGGCAGCTGCAGAAAAATTTCTCCAGGTATCCACGGCTACGATGTATTCCAGTTGTTGTAAATTCATATAGATTTTATCTATGTAAAGATAGATATTATCGTTTTGATTTATAGCTTATTTCTGCTGTTATTTGGGAAAGGACAGCATTAAGTATCAGCTTGACTGATGAAAATCATTGGAATGAAGCATCTAAAAGAGTTAATTGGTTCTTTCCTTCTTAGTATAATTTCTGGTCAGCAGAAAGGATAATTAGAGCGTATCATATGAATCATCAAAAACAATTTATTAA
The DNA here is from genome assembly GCA_964597075.1 of uncultured Roseivirgaceae bacterium. Lineage (GTDB taxonomy): Bacteria > Bacteroidota > Bacteroidia > Cytophagales > Cyclobacteriaceae > UBA2336. The sequence goes on from CAZQXC010000021.1 coordinate 19,464, forward strand.
TCTATAAAGCATGGAAAAACATACACATTCAGTCACATCAGCTCACACGATGAATGGTAACGGTGAAGCTAAATGTCCATTCCATCATTCTGCAGGAAGTGGAACGCAAAATCAAGAATGGTGGCCTAACCAGTTGAAGCTGAACATTCTTCGTCAGCACGCTTCCTTATCGAACCCAATGGGCTCAGCGTTTAATTACGCTAAAGAATTTAAGAGCCTCGACCTTGCTGCACTAAAGAAGGATCTTATCGCGTTGATGACCGATTCACAGGATTGGTGGCCGGCCGACTTTGGTCATTATGGCCCCCTGTTTATCCGTATGGCCTGGCACTCTGCCGGAACTTACCGCACAGGTGACGGCCGTGGTGGTGCAGGTGCGGGTCAGCAACGCTTTGCCCCGCTTAATAGTTGGCCTGACAATACGAACCTGGATAAGGCACGTAGGTTACTTTGGCCAATCAAACAAAAATATGGTCGTAAAATTTCATGGGCTGACCTGATGATCCTTGCCGGCAATGTGGCCCTAGAATCCATGGGCTTCAAAACCTTCGGCTTTGCTGGCGGTCGTGAAGATGTTTGGGAACCTGAACAAGATGTGTATTGGGGTACCGAGAAAACCTGGCTCGGTGATAAACGATATTCAGGGGAACGCGATCTTGAAAATCCGCTTGCTGCTGTGCAGATGGGCCTCATCTATGTGAATCCGGAAGGCCCTAACGGAAATCCTGATCCTATAGCAGCGGCTCGCGACATCCGGGAAACCTTCGCCCGCATGGCGATGAATGACGAAGAAACCGTAGCCCTGATTGCCGGTGGTCACACCTTCGGTAAAACACACGGTGCTGCACCTGCAACACATGTAGGGACTGAACCGGAAGCCGCAGGCATAGAAGAGCAGGGCCTCGGTTGGCATAGTAGTTATGGTTCGGGTAAAGGTGGTGACACCATTACCAGCGGATTAGAGCTTACCTGGACCACCACGCCTACCAAGTGGAGTAATAACTTCTTTTGGAACCTGTTCGGTTATGAATGGGAATTGACCAAGAGTCCGGCTGGTGCACATCAGTGGCAGCCGAAACATGGCATGGGTGCGAATACGGTTCCGGATGCCCACGACCCAGCAAAGCGTCATGCTCCAATGATGCTGACTACTGACCTTGCTTTAAGAATGGATCCTGCCTATGAAAAAATTTCAAGACGCTTTTTAGATAATCCGGATCAGTTTGCCGATGCCTTTGCCCGTGCGTGGTTCAAATTGACCCATAGGGATATGGGCCCCATTGCCCGTTATCTTGGCCCTGAGGTTCCTAAGGAAGAGCTCATCTGGCAAGATCCTATTCCAGCAGCCACACATAAAATTGATGATAAAGATATTGCTGCATTGAAGAGCAAGATTCTTTCTTCAGGATTGTCTATAGCTGAACTCGTATCAACTGCATGGGCTTCAGTCTCTACATTCCGGGGTTCCGATAAGCGCGGTGGCGCAAATGGTGCACGCATTCGCCTTGCTCCTCAAAAGAATTGGGAAGCGAATAATCCCACTCAGCTGGCGAAAGTGCTAAAAACACTGGAGGGCATTCAGGAAGAGTTTGGAAAGCCGGTTTCGCTTGCCGACCTGATTGTGTTGGGCGGATGTGCAGGTATTGAAAAGGCGGCAAAGAATGCAGGCTACTCTGTAACGGTGCCTTTTACTCCTGGTCGTGCTGATGCCTCGCAAGAGCAAACCGATGTAGAATCATTCGCTGTTCTTGAGCCTATTGCTGATGGCTTCCGCAACTATATGAAGAAAAAGTATACGGTATCGGCAGAGGAAATGCTGGTGGACAAGGCGCAACTATTAACGCTTACACCCCCAGAGATGACAGTACTGGTTGGTGGTATGCGTGTATTGAACACAAACTTCGATAATTCTAAGCTGGGTGTATTTACAAGCCGACCAGAAACCCTTACCAACGACTTCTTTGTGAATTTATTGGATTTAGATACAACCTGGAAAGGTATTGCAGGTTCTTCCGATGTTTTTGAAGGCCGTGATCGCAAGACAGGTGAAGTGAAATGGACCGCTACGCGTGTAGATCTCATCTTTGGTTCTAATTCAGAACTAAGAGCCCTGGCTGAAGTCTATGGATGCGGAGATTCTCATGATAAGTTTGTGAACGACTTTGTGGCCGCATGGAACAAGGTGATGAACCTTGATCGGTTCGACCTGGCCTGATTTCATTGTCGTTTCTAGTATGAAGAGGTGGTCTGGTTACGGACCGCCTTTTTTAATTGTATGTAGTGATAGTTCTGGTAAACTTTTAATTTTATTGATACCGTTCATTTAAAATTGACTTGTAAATGCTGAACAACAGTATGAGTATTGCCAGATGTTGAGATCATTATTCTTTTTAGGTATTTTTTTATTGTTTGCGGGTACAGGCTTTTCTCAAACCAAAAATATTATTGTAAGCGAGCAATCCTGGCTTGCATATTTTAACCAAACCCGACTTACCAACCGATCTGGAATCTGGCTGGATATTCACTTCCGGTTCACAGATGATTTTGTAGACCGAATGTATTTGGACATATTCCGACTAGGCTATACATATTACCTGAATGACAACGTTCGACTTACAGCAGGGTATGGATATATAACCCAATTTTCAGATAACGATGATGTTCCAAATTTAAACGAACATCGTCCGTGGCAACAGATACAATGGTTTGATAAGAGAAGGCACTTCAGCATGATGCAATACCTGCGGTTGGAGCAGCGATTCAAGCAACAAGCAGTTAATGGGCAGATTGCTGAGGATTATGAGTTCAATTATCGGATTCGATATAATATGTCATTTACGATTCCGTTGAAGCCTGGGGGGGTACAGCCAAAAACCCCTTTTATTTTTGTTAGCGATGAACTGATGATCAATTTCGGAAAGGAGATTATTAATAATTACTTCGATCAGAATCGTTTCTTTGTTGGGTTTGGGTACCAGTTCACTAAAAATTTAAATGCTCACTTAGGTTACCTTAATGTATTCCTGGAGCGGCCTTCCGGAACGGATTTTATCAACACCCACGCCATTCGCCTTTTTGTATTTCATAACCTGGATTTTCGCAAGCGAAGTGAAGAATCAAATTAATTTTAGGACACCATAAATTCCACTATCTTCACGCCCGATTTTTTAATCTACTTATGGCACTATTTGAAAAGCACTTAATTGTAAATAAGTCAACGCTACCCAATGCCGGCAAAGGTTTATTTACCAAGGTTGCCATTCCTAAAGGCACCCGCATTGTGGAATACAAGGGAAAGATCACAACCTGGAAGGAAGTGAAGGATGATGATGGCAAAAACGGGTACATCTTCTATGTGAAGCGTTACCACGTTATTGATGCCTGGAAGACTGAACGGCACCTGGCAAGATACGCCAACGATGCCAAGGGACTCTCCAAGGTCAAGGGTATCAACAATAACTGTGACTATATTACCGATGGTTTAAAAGCGTATATCGAATCCAAAAAAAGTATTCCAGCCGGAGCCGAAATCTTCGTGGATTACGGGCCGGATTATTGGAAGACCATACGGGAAAACATTACCCTTGCTAAAAAGGAGAAAAGCATTGAGAAGAAGACCAAGGGGAAAAAGAAAAAGCACTATAGGCGGAAAACTGCAAAGCGAGTAGACACCCATCATAAACATTCAAAGTAGTTAGGATTATTTCCTCGCTTTTAATTTTTCAGCTTCTTCAAGCGCACTCGCAGCATAGGAATCAAACCCTACACGTGCTGCTTCGGCCGCGTAGGCTATCCATAACCGATACGATGTGTTATTTAACTGAACCGCCTCCGCTAAAATGGCGTAGGCTCTCATATCATCGGGTGAATGGTTTTTGAAATACCGGGCTGAAGCGATGATGCCTTCTTCGAAAAAGGGATTGTATGATGCCAGAATGATATAATTTTTTTCTGCTGTTAAGGTATCGCCACTGGCTTCACGGATGAGGGCCTGATAAAGAATTTTTTCCAACTCTCTTTTTTTGTCAAATTCAATTCCCTCGTTTATCTGATTGGCCAATGTTTTTACATCCCCTTGCGAAGCCAGCAAGAGTAATTCAAAATGTTGTATTCCCTCATACAAAGATTTATCCTGAATGGGAATTCCGCTTGTTTGTGTGAGATACCGGATGGCTGTTTTGGTGTGCATCATATCAAACTGTCGTTCAGCCATCTCTACCAACGCAGCTACTTTATAGTCATTATTTTGAAACGTGCTTATAATCTGGTTGAACAATACTGTGTCGTTCACACCAATCCGGTAACGGCAAAATTGATATTTCTCCAGGTCGGCTAATGGGCCTACATCAGCAGTAGAAAGAACCTTTTTTAACTGTCTTCCGATTTCCTGAACATCCTCATTTTTGTGCTGTATCAGCGAGTCAGCTGCCATGCGTGCCTCTGGTAAGTACCGCACCTCTGCTAATGCAATGGCGTTGTAAAGTTTCGCTTCTTTATAATCGAATTGCACGGCATAATCAAAACTTTGAAGAGCAAGTTCAGGACAGCCTTGTTCAAGGGCCCACAGTCCAGCGATGTAGTTGAATTTTCCCTGCATGATCTGACTGAGGTAAGCCAGCTCACTCATGATGGATAATGCTTTGGTAACATTATTTTGATGATAGTACGCTTGAGCCAGGGTGGCTTTTAGAGCTTCCTGATAATCAACATTTATAGAGTCTGATACTACCTGATCAATCCGATGCAGGGTTGTGGTGTCTAATTCCGTTAAGGAATGAACCAGGTAATTGTTAAGCAAGGTGGCGGAAGCGATGTCTAATTTTTTTGTAGAAATAGGATCAAATGAATAATCAAAAGATTGTTGCTGAAGTGATGCAACGGCTAGCGCATTGCTGATGGTGAGGGCTGAGTTTGTTTTGAACTGTTGGATTAGTGAATCAGCTTTTACCGGTAAGTATTCCTGTCCGATGAGTGCAATGATGTTAGCCTCAGCTGCTGCTTTTGATGTAGAGTGATTTCGGGCATCATCAAAGAAGAATAGGGCTGAGTCAAGTTTGTGGATTTTAGTATAGGAATAACCCAAATTATTTTTGATAACGCCATTACGCGGAAACTTTTTAAGGGTCCGCGAAAAGGAAGTTATCGATTCAAATATTCTTCCCTCCAGCATAAGAAGATTTGCATCGTTTACCAATGAAAAGGGTGTAGGTCTTTTAGCGTTGGCCAACTCATAATTGTTATAGGCTTTTGAAACGTTATTTTTTTGCGCCTCAATTTTGGCCAATGCATAGTTCGATCGGTTGTTTTGGAATCCGTACCTGCGCCCCTGTTGATAATAGGCCTCCGCCATGGTGCGCTGATCAAGTAGTTCATACAGGTCACCTAAATGATTATAAAACCCTGACATTCCATTGTACACATAGGTCCTCCAGCCGGAATAAAAAACAAATGCCATAGTAGCAATGAGTCCCGCAAAGCGAAAGGTAAAGTATGGCATACGCGTGGGTTTGTACAATACTTTCCAGGCGTTTAGATTTTCTGCCATCATGACAATGAAGTTCGAAACGATGTAAATCAGGAAAATTCCGCCATACCCGATATGGCTAAATATGATTACGTCACGAATAATTTTTACCGCGGGGTCATTATGATTTCCCAGGAGCAAACCACCGGTTAAAAAGGTTACGGAGGCCAACGCAACAATAAAGTAGGCCCCAAAAGGATTAAACTGCAAAATATTATCGTACAAGGTTTCACGATGCCTGAATCCCCAGATTCCCAATACTGCCGAAAGGGTAAGTAACAGAAATAAATTAAGGTAAAGAAAGTCCCAGTCAATAAGGTTTGCTTCATGCATGAACGCAAGTACGAGGTTTACCATATAGACGACACTGATAATGGAAAAGTGCCGGAGACTTTTGGATGATGATGTCCCTGAGCTGGTTATGTAAACAAACGCTGCTGGAATTTCATGTGCCACCATCAATATAAAAATGACCGTCAGAATTAAACCAGGCATGTAGCCCGTTACCGCGAGATGAAGAAAGGGATATTTAACTACAGAAAAGTATTGGATGATCAATGTGGTGATGACCGCCAGGGTGAGGAAGACCAGGAACCGCAGGAGAAAAGGTGTGGTTGGCCTAAGGATGTTGAAATAAAATCCAGGGAGCACAAAGGCCGCCATTATAATAATGGGTACAGTTCTGTCGGTTAGAGCAAAAAGTTGTAATACTTCCAGTCGGAGGCTGACCATAAATAGTATGAACAACCCCATGCCCACATAATACCAGAACCTTTCCAGCGTAGTGATGACACAAAGGATAATCAGGCTGCACAACACCAGCCCTGCCAGAAAAACATAGGAAGCAAGGGTGTCGGGTTCAACGGCACTGCCGTTAAAGTATTCGAACGTGAT
>CAZQXC010000022.1:0-16521 GCA_964597075.1 uncultured Roseivirgaceae bacterium
CATTATTCAATCTGATGTGCGACAGGTTGACCGGGTGGGTTTTGGAATAACTTCCTCCCATAAAACCTATCATTATGGCCAAAGAAAGAAAATCCACATACATCAATACCGATGGAAATACCGCTGTGGCAAACATTGCCTATGCATTTAGTGAAGTTGCCGCCATCTATCCAATAACACCCTCCTCCGATATGGGGGAACGAGCGGATGGATGGTCAGCGGAAGGACGCAAAAATATTTTTGGCGAGCGGGTGGATGTTGTGCAGATGCAATCCGAGGCCGGTGCAGCAGGTGCCATTCATGGTGCGTTGTCGGGTGGGGCCATGGCCACCACGTTCACGGCATCGCAAGGGCTCATGCTGATGGTGCCCAACATGTTCAAGATTGCCGGGGAAATGATTCCTACCGTATTTCATGTATCCGCACGATCACTCGCCTGCCAGGCCTTATCAATTTTTGGCGATCACTCTGATGTAATGGCTACACGCGGAACGGGTTTCGCATTGCTGTCATCCGGAAATGTGCAGGAAGCACAGGATATGGCCGTGATAGCACACTTATCTACACTGGAATCAAAAATTCCTTTCCTGCATTTCTTCGATGGCTTCCGCACATCGCACTCCATACAAAAAATAGTTCCAATTGAGTATAGCGAGCTTAAGTCAATGCTCGACATGAAGTATGTTGAGGAGTTTCGCAAGTTGGCCTTAAAGCCTGAGGCACCGATGTGCAAAGTAGGCGCGCAAAACCCGGATGTCTATTTCCAGGGTCGCGAAACAGTTAACCAATATTATGATGCCTGCCCGGGCATAGTGAAGAAATACATGGACGAGTTTGCCAAAAAAACTGGTCGCCAGTACAAGCTATATGAGTATGTAGGCGACCCGAAGGCAACAAAGATTCTAATCTCCATGGGCTCCTCTATTGAAACCATTGAAGAGACCATCAACTACCTGACGAAGAAGGGTGAAAAAGTTGGCGCAGTAAAAGTAAGGTTATACAGGCCTTTCGCGCTGGAAGATTTTCTGGAAGTGATACCTGCCAGTGTGAAGAAAATTGCCGTGCTCGATCGTACCAAAGAACCGGGGGCATTGGGTGAACCACTTTTCTTAGATGTGGTGGCAGCCCTTCGCACCCGCCCCGAAATTCAAATCATCGGTGGCCGTTACGGTTTGTCATCCAAAGAGTTTACACCATCCATGGTAAAAGCAGTGTTTGATCATCTTGAAAAGAATGGATGGCATGGTTTTACGGTGGGCATCAACGATGATGTTACCCATAAGTCAATTTTGGTAAATGACGAGATTGATACGGAACAAGAGGGCATTGTGCGTTGCAAGTTCTGGGGCTATGGATCGGATGGTACGGTAAGTGCCAATAAAAGCGCCATTAAAATTATTGGGGAACGTACCGATCTTTTTGTACAAGGTTATTTCCAATACGATTCAAATAAATCCGGTGGGTATACAGTTTCACACTTGCGATTTGGCAAGCAACCGATACAATCGGAATACTTATTGAATAAAGTTGATTTTGTTGCCTTGCACCGTCCGCAATACATTGGTCAGTACGATATCCTGGAAGGCATTACCGAAGGCGGCACCTTCCTGATCAACAGCAGTCAGAAGCCCGAAAATATTTTCAAGCTGTTCACCCGCGATATGCAGGAAACTATCTGGAAGAAGAAAACAAAAGTATTCGCCATTGATGCCTCCAAAATTGCCAAGAGTGTTGGCCTGGGTGGAAGAATAAATTCTGTCATGCAAACAGCGTTCTTTAAAGTGTCCGGTGTAGTGCCGGAGAAGGAAGCCATTGAGCTGATCAAAGATCACATCGAAAAACAGTTCGCCCGCAAGGGAAAGGAAATCGTGGAAATGAACTGGAAGGCTATTGATGTTACCTGTGAAAATATTATGGAGGTACCCATTCCCGCTGAAGCTGAAAAGTTTGCTGAAATCAGTGAGCTGATACCTGCAGGTTCTGACGACTATGCTCGTCTGGTCATTGATCCAATTCTTAGGTTGAAGGGTGATAGTATTCCGGTTTCGCGCATGCCACTGAATGGCGCGGTGCCTACCGGCACCAAAAAGCTGGAGTATCGTGGTGTACCTGGCAATCCTGCTATTTGGATTGATAAGCTTCCGTTTGTTCAGGAGCCATACATCGCTGAACCGTATATCGAATATCCGCCAAGCTGTTCCGGTTGTGGTGAAGTACCATACATCCATTTGGTAACACAACTCTATGGTGATCGAATGATCATTGCAAATGCTACTGGGTGTACTTCAATTTACGGAGGCACATTTCCAACCACACCGTATACCAAAGATAAAAAGGGAAAAGGTCCGGCCTGGGCTAACTCACTCTTTGAAGATAATGCCGAGTTTGGCTTTGGTATCAGGTTGGCAGTTGACGCAAATCGTAAACAACTGAAAACAAATGCCGAGGCATTATTGCCAAAGCTGACAAACACGGAAGTAAAGAAAGCACTTGAAAAAGCATTAACCCTATTTAATGAGCACAACAATGAAGCAAAAGATCATGCTAATCACCTGAAAACATTGTTGGCACAGGAAGTAAAATCCATCGCAAAAGAAGACAAACACTTACTGGATAAGGTAATTGAATTGCAGGATTACTTTATAGACAAAAGTGTCTGGATTTTTGGTGGTGATGGCTGGGCTTACGACATTGGCTTTAGCGGACTTGACCATGTGATGGCGTCTAATAAAAATGTAAATATTTTGGTAATGGATACGGAAGTATACTCCAATACAGGCGGACAAGCCTCAAAAGCAACACCGCGTGGAGCCGTTGCCAAATTTGCTTCTGATGGTAAGAAGATGGGTAAGAAAAACCTGGGTTTAATGATGACAACCTACGGTAATGCATATGTAGCGGTGGTAAATATGGGTATGGATCGTGAGAAGACAGCCCTGGCTTTTGTAGAAGCCGAAAAACACAATGGCCCCTCAATCATTATTGCCTACTCACCTTGTATTGCACACGGCTATGACATGAAGTTTGCCAAAAAGCAATCTGAAAAAGCAGTGAAATGTGGCTACTGGCCAATGTATCGGTTCAACCCCGGTTTACGTTCCGAAGGCCATGATCCTTTTAGCTGGGATGTACCGGCTACGGAAGATGTAGTAACCTTTAACGATTACCTGGAAGCAGAACTCCGGTACAAAACGCTCAACCTTGCCGATCCGGTAGAAGCTGATCGGTTAGCTGAATTGGCAAAGAAAGACAATGCGCAGCGCCTTCAGGACATCAAGCATTTATCAGAAAAAGTAACTCCTTAAATCAATTTATTATGGCCGACTTAAAAACAAGATACTGCGGGTTAACATTGAAAAACCCCATCGTTGTTGGAGCCAGCAACCTGGTTACCGACCTGGATAATTTGGTTAAGCTTGAAAAAGCAGGAGCTGCCGCCATTGTGTATAAATCTTTATTTGAAGAACAAATCCAACTCGAATCATTGGGAATGGATCAAACCCATGAGCAGTATAGTAACTGGGATGCGGAACATGAGTCTTTTTTTCCAAAACTGAAACATGGTGGTCCTTCTGAACATTTGTTGAAATTACGTCAGGCACGTAATGCCATCTCCATCCCGTTAATCGGAAGTTTGAATTGTGTGTATGAAGATACCTGGGTTGAGTATGCCCAAAAAATGGCCGACACCGGCATTGATGCATTGGAATTAAATTTTTATGCCAGCGAGATTGACTTTGATGCCGATGGGGCAGGTATTGTGAAAAAACAATTGGACACATTACAGGCCGTTAAGCATGCTATTCGTATTCCGGTAATTGTTAAACTCAGTCCGTTTTATACCAACACCCTTTCGGTGATTTCAAAAATGGATAAGCTGGGCGCTTCCGGTTTTGTGCTGTTCAACAGGTTATTTCAACCAGATATTGATATTGAAAAGGAAGGACATCATTTTCCCTATAACTTCAGCAGCGAAAATGACAACCGGTTGGCATTACGCTTTGCAGGATTGCTGTATAGTAAAATAGACGCCACTATCATTAGTAATACCGGAATTTTTACGGGAGCTGACGTAGTGAAAATGATTTTAGCCGGGGCGGATGCTGTGCAGGTGGTGAGCGCCATATACAAGCGCGGTATCAGTCATATTGAAACCATGCTGGATGATCTGGAGCAATGGATGGATAAAAAGGGCTATACTTCAATTAATGATTTTAAAGGTGCCTTATCAAAAGAAAATATGATTGATCCGTTTGCCTACAAACGGGCACAATATGTAGATATACTGATGCGGTCGGAAGTATTTATGCAGTACCACCCGAAACACGGTGAATTGCATGACCCGAATGAACATATAGAATAGAAAGAAGAAAATAATTATTAACCCCTAATTGATTTAATCATGGCAAAAATTGGAATTTTTTATGGATCTACTGAAGGCAATACGGAACGTATTGTAACCGAAATACAAAAACAGCTAGGCGGGGATGAAGTAGCTACATTACATAATGTAAACGCTGCTACCGCAGATGACATGCAGCCTTATCCCTATCTCATTTTAGCTTGTCCCACATGGGAAATTGGCCAGTTACAGGAAGATTGGGAAAGTTTTATAGATGAACTTGCCGATGTTGACTTTGCCGGTAAAAAAGTAGCCTATGTTGGATTAGGTGATGCCGATGGATATCCTGACACATTTATTGATGCGCCTGGCATTATTCATGAGCGCATTAAGGACAAAGGAGTAACGGTTGCCGGTTGGTGGCCAACGGAAGGCTATAACTTTGAAGTTTCTAAAAGTATTTACGATGGAAAATTTTTAGGACTGGTGATTGATGAGGACAATCAAAAAGATCTTACCCCTGGTCGTATCGAGAAATGGGTAGCCAGTATTAAACCTGAGTTTGTGTAACCAAGTATGGCAGCGATCCGCTATAAAAAGCCTGTTTTTCCGGTGAGTAGTCAGTTAAGGAATTACCTGATCGCCACGCATCGTGAAATTGATGCGCCTATTAGCTACCAGGATTTACTGCGTTCAAACAGTGCCATTACTTTATTTGATAAGAAGGGAAAGGATACCCTTTGGGAAACCATGATCTATGCGGAGTCAGACCGCACGTTTATTCATGAGGCACTACGGAAAGTGTATGCCCAGTTAAAGGTTGGGGGAGACACTGCTGTTATCGATCACTTGTATATTGATCGGGTAGATTATTGTTTGTATGCCAATACACATCCGTTCCGGATTCGCATCGTCAATAGATTAAATGATCTGTTTGATTACTTCTACATGAAGCGTTCAGATGCCTCGCGGGTTTATGGAATGGAGCTGGAACATTTGTTGTCGCCCAATAAAATTAATTACATGACAAAAGGCGACACGTTTATTGAAGAGCATATTCAAGGTATTCCCGGAGACACCTTTATTCATAACTATCTCCAGGCAGGACAAGAATTTAATCCGCTGCGCATTGCTAAAGAGTTTGTAAAGTTTAATGAACGTTGCCTGGTGCAATTACTGGGAGACATGCGAAAGGATAATTTTGTTGTAGAAGTTATTCCTGATTTTGATGAGTTGTATTTCCGGTTGCGCGCGATCGACTTTGATCAGCAATGTTATGAGGGTAATCACGCCATTTATATGCCACAGTTTTTTAAGGAAAATAACCCGATCATCAATTTGGGCTTTAAATCGATGTCACCCGTTCTTGAACTTCAATATCAGAAAGAAGAGCGCATGCGGTTGTTACATCGAGTGACAGCTGCGGGTGATCAATTGAACATACTATTGGATGCTATGAAGGATGATGAACTTTCCACTACTGAAAACATACAACAGTTACAAGTTGAACTGGCTGAACTTTATACTGATGATGACTTTCGGCAATGTAAAACCATGGGTGAGATTGTTCGCACCAGTTTGCAAATGTTGAGAAAGTATCCGGTACGTAAACGTGTTAAAGTAAAGGCGATGGCCTGAGGTTATGCCAGTATACATCGAGCAACCCGGTTTTATCAGTTCACTCCATCACGGAGTGATGAAAATTTCGTTGGTAGGAAATAACGGTTGTTCATCCTGCTATAAAAGTTTATGTATGCTGCGTGATAATTCTCTTCGCGAAGTTGAGCTTCCTTATAAACAGCATAGCTTTCAGGTAGGTGACGAGGTTTCGGTTCGCATGAAACCGTCAACAGGCTATGCGGCTGTAGGCTGGTTATATGTATTACCTTTTGTGGTGATGATAGTGGTTTTGATTTTTGTGTTGATGGTGAATGGAAGTGAGGGTATTGCCGGGATAAGTGCCTTGTTAGTACTTGCACCATATTATGGTATGCTTTACCTGAGGCGTGCCTTTTTTCAGAAGCAGTGTCAGGTTGAAGTTGTAAAACGATGAATGAAGTTATTCTTTACACCGTAATTAGTTTAACCGGCTTGGGAATCCTGGCTGCGGCTATTATCCATTGGGTATCGAAAAAATTTGCCGTTCAGGAAGATGAACGCATAGAAAAGGTTGAAGAAGTGTTGCCCAGCACCAACTGCGGTGGATGTGGTCAACCGGGATGCAAGGCTTTTGCCAAAGCGGTTGTGGAGGCCGGAACACTGGAAGAACTTCATTGCCCGGTGGGTGGTAATGCGGTAATGAAACAAGTGGCCACCATATTGGGCATTGCTGCAGTTGAACGCGATCCCTATATAGCTGTAGTTCGTTGTTCAGGTTCATTCGAGTACCGAAAGAAAACCAATATATATGATGGTGAAAGCTCGTGTAAGATAGCAGCAACACTTTACAGTGGCGATACCGGTTGTGCTTATGGTTGCCTGGGTATGGGCGATTGTGTTGATGTGTGCGACTTCGAAGCCATGTACATGGATGAGAAGACCGGGCTACCGGTGATTATTGAAGATAAATGTACGGCCTGCAATGCTTGTGTAAAGGAATGTCCGAAAGACATCCTTGAACTCTGGCCAAAGGGCAAAAAGAATAAGCGGATTTATGTAGCCTGCCTGAATGAAGAGAAGGGAAGTACGGCAAGAAAAGAATGTGCCGTGGCATGCTCTGGTTGTGCCAAGTGTTTTGAATCGTGCCGGTATGATGCCATTTCCATAAACAATAGTCTGGCAGCTATTGATCCGGATAAGTGTACACTATGCCTGGAGTGTGTGGAGACCTGCGATGTGCGAAACATCATTACAGCCAACATTCCGGATGAAAAAATAAAAAGTGCAACCGATCATAGAATCAAAATGGAAGAGCGGGCGCGTAAGAAAAAAGAGGAAGAAAAATTAGCAGCGCAGGCTGCACAACAAAATGGGGATGCAACTACACCACAAGCATAAGACATTTAAAACCGGAGGGGTTCATCCCCACGATAATAAACTTTCAGCGCAGGTTGCAATTACGCCTTTGCCTTTGCCGAAAATGGTTACAATACCCATCATTCAGCATATTGGGGCACCGGCAAAAATTGTAGTACAGCGAGGGGATATGGTAAAAACCGGCCAAATACTGGCTTCACATGAAGGTTTCGTATCCTCCAATATTCATTCTTCCGTTGCGGGTCGTGTAGGTGTGATTGAAGAAGTAATGGACAGCACCGGGTTTAAGCATACCGCTATTAATATCCGTGTAAAGGGTGATGATTGGGAAGAGGCCATTGACAGAACGGATACACTTGTTGAAGAAATACAACTTGACTCAAAAGAAATTGTAGCCCGCATTATGGAAGCGGGGGTAGTTGGAATGGGTGGAGCTGCCTTCCCGTCACACGTTAAACTAAGTGTACCTGAAGGTAAACACGTTGATCATCTACTGATCAATGGCGTAGAGTGTGAACCTTACCTGACAGCCGATCACCGAATCATGCTGGAGAAACCAAAAGAGATAATCATCGGAATAAAAATTCTGATGAAGGCACTTGGAGTACAAAAGGCAATCATAGGTATTGAAGATAATAAGGCTGATGCCATTGAACTTTTTCAGCAGCTGTTGAAAAATGAAAAGGGCATAGGGGTTGAAGCACTTGAAGTTCAATATCCTCAAGGTGGCGAAAAGCAATTGATACAGGCGTTGCTGAACCGCGAAGTGCCATCGGGTGGTTTGCCGGCAGATGTTGGAGTTATTGTACACAATGTGGGAACCACCTTTGCAGTATACGAAGCGGTACAAAAGAACAAACCGTTGATCGAACGGGTAGTTACCGTAACCGGTAAGTCGCTGAAGACCCCTTCAAATTTTTTGGTACGCATTGGTACACCGGTTATCGATTTACTGATTGCCGCAGGGGGTGTGCCCGAAGATACCGGTAAGATTGTTAGTGGCGGCCCCATGATGGGGAAAGCTATTGCCGATTTGGACGTGCCCGTAGCTAAGGGTACCTCCGGTATTTTGCTCATTCCCAAAGATGAAGCAAGCCGATCTGAGGTGTATAATTGCGTACACTGTGGTAAATGTATTGAAGCCTGCCCGATGGGCCTTGAACCATACCGGTTGTTAATCATGTCGAAGAAGGGAAGTAACAAACGTGCAAAGGAGGAACATATTCTGGATTGTATTGAGTGTGGATCATGTTCGTTTGTATGTCCTTCCAATCGCCCGATATTGGATTACATCCGGTTAGGTAAAACACAACTCAAAAAACAGAAAAACGTATGAGTGCAGGACTTCTCACCGTTTCCCCGTCACCGCATATTCATACGGATTTAACCGTGCCACAAATCATGCGCGGTGTAATCATCGCTATGATTCCTGCGTTGTTGTTTTCTGTTTACAATTTTGGTGTTGGCGCAGTGTATGTTACGCTGTTGGCCATACTTTTCTGTGTGGCGATTGAATATGCGATTTCACGCTATCTGTTAAAGCGACCAACTTCCATTTACGATGGGTCAGCCATCATTACCGGAATGTTACTCGCCTTTAATGTACCCACCAATCTACCCTGGCACATCATTTTAATTGGTAGTGCCGTGGCTATTGGTATTGGTAAAATGAGTTTTGGTGGCCTGGGAAATAATCCATTTAATCCTGCGCTTGTCGGTCGCGTCTTTTTGCTATTGTCGTTTCCGGTAGAAATGACCTCCTGGCCTACTGCTGGCGCTACCTGGTCGTTAGATGCAGTAACCAGTGCTACACCATTGGGCATTCTAAAAGATGGACTTCGTGCAGGTGATACGGTGAGCGAACTGATGAGCCAGATGCCATCCTACACTGATTTCTTTTTTGGTTTGCAGGGAGGAAGTTTAGGGGAGATGTCGGCCTTCGCTATCTTATTGGGATTGATCTACATGCTCTACCGCAAGATTATTACCTGGCACATACCAGTTTCCATGTTGGTTACGATACTTTTAATGACTGGCATCTTTTGGTTAATCGATCCAACACGCTTCGCCAATCCATTGTTCCACGTGCTAACGGGTGGAATTATGCTGGGTGCTGTATTTATGGCTACCGATTATGTTACCTCCCCTTTTACGCATCGGGGCATGCTCGTTTTTGGTGTAGGTATTGGTGTACTTACGGTGGTGATCCGTTTGTTTGGCAGTTACCCCGAGGGAGTTTCATTCGCCATTTTAATAATGAATGCCTTTGTACCATTGATAAATTCTTATGCGAAACAGCCGCGCTATGGATCTAAATCACAACGGCATAAGGCGTATCAGGAAAAACTCGATAAAGAATTAAAAGTAACATCATAGCGATGGCAAAAGTTAAATCAACATTTGTAAACCTTACCATTACTTTGGCAGCCATCACCTTTGTGGGATCGCTGTCGTTGGGTTTTGTTTTTGACTGGACGAAAGAGCCCATCGCGAAAGCACAAATGGCAAAACAACTAAAAGCTATTGAAGCAGTTCTGGAGGGGTATGACAATAATCCGGTAACGGAAAAATATAAAGTGGCTACTCCGGATGGGAAAGATAGTCTTGAATTTTTTCCGGCAACGCGTGAAGGCAAACGAATAGGTACAGCGATAAAAACAAAATCATCCAAGGGGTATAGTGGTGATATCTGGCTGATGGTTGGCTTAAATGAAGCGGGCGATATCTTACGGATACAAGTACTTGAACACAAAGAAACACCGGGCTTGGGATCCAAAATGTCACAACCTTCTTTTCTCAATCAGTATTTCGGAAAAAACCCTGGAAGCGACAATTTGAAAGTTAAAAAAGATGGTGGTGAAGTTGACGCAATAACAGGGGCAACCATCAGCGCACGAGCATTCTCAGAAGCAGTACAGTTGGCATTTGTAACCTTTCAATCGGTAAACCATGGCGACTAGTATCAAACACAGGGAAAATTTCTTAAAGGGTATTGTTCAGGAGAATCCAGTATTTGTATTGCTGTTGGGGTTATGCCCAACACTGGGTGTTACATCCTCTGCATTTAATGGTTTGGGTATGGGTGTGGCAACGGTTTTTGTTTTAGTGATGTCAAACCTGGTGATATCGCTGATTAGGAACCTCATTCCGGACAAAGTTCGTATCCCGGCTTTCATTGTAATTATAGCTTCGTTTGTAACGGTTGTTCAGCTTTTGATGGAAGCTTATACACCTGCGTTACACGAGCAACTCGGTTTATTTATTCCGTTAATCGTTGTGAACTGCATTGTATTGGGCCGTGCCGAAGCTTTTGCATCGCGTAACAGCGTTGTTTCCAGTTTAATCGATGGATTGGGCATGGGTGTTGGATTTACGATGGCGCTTACGTTGTTAGGCGCTATCCGCGAACTATTAGGCAGCCTTTCTATTTTTGGTTTTCAGTTGATAGAAGGTGACGGCATGCTGGTATTCATTCTGGCTCCTGGTGCATTTATTACCCTTGGTTTTCTTATAGCGCTTATGAATTGGTTGAAAAACAGAAGCGCCAGAACAAATACATAATGCTTTAGTATGGATTATCTCATCATCATTATATCAGCCATATTCATCAACAACATAGTGTTGGCTAAATTCCTGGGCATATGCCCGTTTCTTGGTGTTTCAAAGAATACCTCTACGGCTGTTGGCATGGGTGCAGCAGTAATTTTTGTCATGACTATCGCCACCATTATTACCTACCTGGTACAGCATTTTTTATTGATACCCTTTAACATCGGCTACATGCAAACGGTATCCTACATTTTGGTGATTGCTTTTTTGGTTCAGGTGGTGGAGATCATTATGAAAAAGGTGAGTCCGGAATTATACCAGGCTTTAGGTGTTTACCTTCCGCTGATCACCACCAACTGTGCAATTTTAGGTGTAGCTATACTGGTGATTCAACAGGATTTTAACTTGATCCAAAGCGTAGTGTTTGCTGTTGCTAATGGTTTGGGTTTTATGTTGGCGATTATCATTTTTTCAAGCCTGCGTGAACAACTGGATTCTGCCGATTTGCCGGAGTACATGCAAGGTGTGCCAGCAGCGTTGATTACTGCCAGTATACTTTCAATGGCATTTATGGGATTTGCAGGATTGGTTTAATGATGAATGCGAGACCTGATGGTCAGGACACATCAACCGTTAAACGTAGGCAATCACGTAGCCATTCAACGATTTTACGAAGGCGGATATACTATGTATAGATGGCCATTCACGAACAGATCCCATACTGGTCATTAAAAAGTACCATCCTTGAAGTATGGCAAAGCTGCGTTCAGGCTGGGCGGAAGCATATGCCTGAATAAGTCCATTATGGTATAGTCCAGTGATTTTCACCAAGCAACAAGGATTCCAGATTACCCTCACCTTTAATCATTATTTCATCTTCAATTTGTTTCACTACACGCTCTTCATACGGGCTTCGTTCAAGGTTTTGCAATGTTCCCATAGGACGAGGAAGTTTTTCTGAATACGTCATATTGGCCAGTATAAAAGCAAGTGTTGTGTCCTGTTCATTATGTACTAATACATCATTAATACTTGCTCCCTGTTCATTCAGGTTGATGATTGTAGGCGTAAACCCATCCAGCTTAATACCTTTATCATTTTGCTTGCCAAACAGCAATGGCTTACCATGTTCAAGCCAAACTGTGTGCTCTTCACGTGTTTCGGCATGTGTGAATAAATCGAATGCACCATCGTTAAAGATTCTGCAATTGGTATAGATTTCTACAAACGCAAAACCCTTGTGTTGATAGGCTTTTTGTAATAACCGTTGAAGTTGTGCCCGATCCTTATCATGACCCCGTGCTACAAAGGAAGCACTCGCGCCCAAGGCCAGCGCCACAGGATTAAAAGGATCATCCAATGCACCTAAAGGAGAAGATTTGGTAATCTGCCCGCGATGCGAAGTTGGAGAATACTGACCTTTTGTTAGACTGTACACTTCGTTGTTAAACATCAACACATTCATGTCGATATTTCTGCGGCAGGCATGTATAAAATGATTTCCGCCAATACTCATGTTATCACCATCGCCTGTCACTACCCATACGCTTAAGTCTGGCCGGGCAATTTTTAAACCACTTGCTATAGGCAAGGCTCTTCCATGAATACCATGAAAACCATACGTATCGATATAGTATGGAAATCTGCCGGAACAGCCAATCCCGGAAACGAAAACAATTCTTTCTTTCGGAATCCCTAACTCGGGCATAAGGCGTTGTGCCGGTGACAGTACGGAAATAGCCCCACAACCAGCACACCATCGTACATCAACATCAGGTTTAAAATCTTTTGAGGTGTATGGCATTTCGCCAGTGTGAGTCTTTTGTAATATATCGTCAATCTTTGTTTTCATAATGGTGGTTTGTTATAGATCAACTGGAATATTTGAATCAGTTTTGTCAGCTTTCCAGCGATTGAGGTTTTCAAGACTCAACAGCATTTTTAGTTTTTCCTCTAACTCAATCGACTTAAATGGTTTTCCCTGTACTTTATTGATGCCAATAACAGGTTTCAGGTATTTTGCTTGAATCAGATTTTTTAACTGCCCCATATTTAATTCCGGAATCACGACACGTTCGAACCGGTGAAGCACATCGCCTAAGTTTTTTGGAAAAGGGTTGAGGTAACGCAAGTGTGCGAAGGAAATAGTGTACCCCCCTGCTTTTAATCTATCCACCGCTGATTTTGCAGCACCGAAAGTGCTTCCCCAGCTTAATAAAAGTAAATCGCCCTCGCTATCTCCAATAACTTCCAATTCGGGAATATCATTGGTTATGCCTTCAACTTTCAATTGTCTGAGCTCGGTCATCTTCTGGTGGTTTATCGGATCATGGCTTACTACACCACTACCGTCTTCCTTTTCTAATCCACCAATTCGGTGCTCCATTCCTTGCATACCGGGTATGGCCCAGGGTCTGCTCAGCGTTTCCGGGTTGCGTAAATAGGGTTTGAAGGTTGCCGGATCAGCAGCGAACTGAGGAGCAATATCTGCTAATGATTTAATATCAGGTATTTGCCAAGGTTCCGATGCCTGGCCGATGTAGCCATCGGTTAACAAGATAACCGGTGTCATGTACTTCAGTGCAATTCGTGCAGCTTCTAATGTCATCGCGAAGCAATCTGATGAACTGGCAGCGGCAAGCACGGGCATAGGTGCTTCACCGTGCCGCCCGTACATCGCTTGCATTAAATCACTTTGTTCAGTTTTTGTAGGCAGGCCTGTTGAAGGACCAGCGCGTTGTACGTCAATAATAATTAACGGAAGTTCTGTCATGATCGCTAATCCAATTGCTTCTGTTTTTAAAGAGAGCCCGGGACCGCTTGTCGTAGTAGCGGCAAGACTTCCGCCAAAGGCTGCGCCAATGGCACTGGCAATTCCGGCAATTTCATCTTCAGCTTGTAAATGTTTTACACCATATTTCTTATAACCTGAAATCGCATGTAAAATGTCAGTAGCCGGTGTTATTGGATAGGAACCCAGAAATAATGGAAGATGTGCTTTTGTAGCAGCCACCACTAAGCCCAAGGCTACAGCCTGATTGCCCGTGATGTTACGGTAGTTACCGGGTGATAGCAGAGATTTATCAATAATAAATTGCTTTCGAAAAACTTCATTTTTCTCTGCAAGGTTCCAACCTGCTTGCAACGAATGGACGTTGGCCAGAATGACATCTTCTTTCCCTTTGAACTTTTTGTTTATCCAACTCACCGTAGCTTCTAATGGTCGGTTAAACAACCAATAGGTAATGCCCAAGGCAAATAAATTTTTTGTTTGCTGAATCAGCTTCGAGGACACATCAAGCTCAATGAATGCTTTCTTTAATTCCTTTACCATATCAATGGCAATGACATGATACTTTTGCAAGCTTCCGTCTTCTATTGGATTGGTTATGTAGTTAGCAAGTTTCAGATTTCGGGCATCAAAACCTTCAGTATTGACAATGATGATTCCTTGGTCGCGTAGATTGGCAAGGTTAACTTTTAATGAAGCAGCATTCATGGCCACCAGCACATCTACGAAATCGCCTGTGGTAGTAATGTTGCGTGTGCCAAAGTGAATTTGAAAAGCACTTACGCCATAAAGGGTTCCTTCCGGGGCACGAATTTCGGAAGGATAATCTGGAAATGTATTGACTTCATTCCCGGCAAAACCCGAAGTATCTGAAAATTGCGTACCAGCCAACTGCATTCCATCTCCGGAGTCACCCGCAAAGCGAATGGTGACTTCCTCCAGATGTTCTACTAATTTACTCATGACGGTTTTGGTTAATCTTTCTATAAGTACCGAAATCCTCCAGTTTCGATACATGACGAAAGTCAGCTGGGTTGCTGATAAATATGAGGTATTTTAGGAATGCTGAATGAATACTGGTTTTGAAATTCCTATATACGGATTAAACGCATACTAAACCGTTACTCGTTTTCCCGGAATGTCCTCCATATAGATTCTGTGTTCAGTCTCAGACTAAAAAATCTGACATGCACCTCCTGCACAGGCAGCTTCTGCCTTGTGATCTGTTTCGTCATCGGCTTCATAAACATGTGTGAGATCGATGGCCTTCAGGCTCTTCTCCAATTCATCAAATTTCTCCTGCGTGATGTCTTCAAAGGGTGCCTGTTTGTAATTTCCAGTATCAAACGGTAAAACACTTAAACCATTATAGGATGCTTTGTTGCCCCACATCCATTCACCCACACGTTGCCAATCACCATCCTCGATAGAAACGGTAGCCGATACATTATTGGCATTACTTCCTCTGCGAAAACCTTTACGAACCCACTCTTCATTAAACTTCTTTATACGCTCCAATAGATTCATCACATCCTCGCTTCTCAAAATACTTCCTTCCGGTGCTTGTTGGGGTATGCAGATGATAGCTTGTTTGCTGTTGAGCTGATCATCTTCCAGTAGTTCGGGGTGGGCGATTCGTAAATATTCGTACAAGGCTTCATTTTTTCCGATACGAATTCGCCTGATGTAGTAATCATTGTGCCAGGCATGAATACCCGATGAAGTGCCTAACACCAAGGAGGAGGTGCCCGAAGGTTTTATGGTGGTGGTACGGGCTGCGAACTGTATCCCGAGTTTCGATGAAACTTCCAGGTTTACTTGTTTTACTTCGCGGGCCGCTTCGCTAAGATCAAGTTTTTTAATAGTGCCACTGGCAATCCCCGTCATCCCCACACCAATCAGCGCATCTTGCTCTGTAGTGGTTTTCCAGACTTCACGCAGGTAGTGGAAATTGGTAAAGCCTGCCTGCAACGTGCCCAAATAGGCTGCGGCTCGTGCCCGCGCATTAAGTTCATCCTGTGTTTTTATATCCGACACATTGATTTCGCATAGATTGCAAAACTGGAAAGAACGTAGTGCAATTTCACAACAAGGGTTTGTGCCCCAGTCGGTATCGTTGGTAAAGTAAAACCCTGGCTCGCCAGAGCCTGAAAGTTCTATTTTTTTCCACAACGCTAGAAATTCTTGCTGGGTTATATCATCGCGTTGTAAGACCACAGAATTGTTGGCGCGACCGCGTTGTTCATTTAACTCCCACCAGTTGCCGTATTTACAGGTTAGCATTTCTTCATCCCCATGCGAGAAGAGTGAAATCATGGCCGACCTTCGTATACCACCGGCCAGCACAGCGTTCGCCAAATGACACATCAAATCATGGCATTCCAGTGTGGTTAGCTTTTCGCCATTTGCTTTTCTGTCGAGTAAGGCCTGAACGTGTGCTACGCATATTTTAAGTGGTTCAGGTCCCGGTGCTTTTCCGCCGGCCGTTACCAAGCGTGCTCCTTTAGGTCGGATATCCGAGTAATCGAAATCCGGGATGTATTCACTTATACCAAAGTAACCCTTCAGTAAAACCTTAATGGCATCCGCCCAACCTTCCAGGCTATCGCCTACCAGGAACCTGCGTTTTTTTTCTGCTTTTTGAATTGGAGGAAGTTTATCAACATGGTGGTATTGCACCGAATATCCAACACCGGTTCCACCCAACAGCAAAAACATAGTTTCGGAAAAGGCGCGGATATCATCAACCGGAAGGTAGGCGCAATTGTAAATTCGAGAATTGTTTCGCGCAATGGCTGTGCCTGCAAATTGCATGGCGCGCATGGAAGGCAGTACTTTTTTCTCGCGTACCCACTGCAGCGCT
>CAZQXC010000022.1:16531-17318 GCA_964597075.1 uncultured Roseivirgaceae bacterium
TCTATGGTTTTTTCTTGCTGAAAGGGGTATTTTTCCAGCATCATATTCTGGTACCGGTCGCAGATCTCGTCCCATGTTTCCCTGCGTTGTAATTCAGGAAGGTAACGGGCATATTTCATGTAAATGATAATGTCGCTGAGTATTTGTTGGTTAAGGTTCATAGTTTGCGATTAAAAAGTGAGTGATAGCTTACGAAGTAGAAATGTAGGCAGCGTATAAGGTAGGGTGCTATGACTTTAGTCATAAACCTCTGAATTTTTAAGGCGTTGTTGTTTTTAGTACTTTCAATTTCAATATGGATTTTGTTTGGACTGTAATAGCGTGTGGTTTTATGATTGCCGGCATTCTGGGAAGCGTTATTCCGCTATTGCCCGGGCCACCACTTAGTTATGTTAGCTTGTTGGTTATGCAATTGCGCGAGCAACCGGCTTTTACGATCAAATTTTTAGTGATCTGGCTTTTCGTAGTGATCATTATTGCTGTGCTTGATTATGTGGTGCCCATCTATGGAACAAAAAAATTTGGTGGCAGTAAGTATGGCATGTGGGGTTGTATGGTGGGCCTTGTAGCCGGTTTTTGGTTCGGCCCCGTGGGCATTATTGCAGGGCCTTTTGTGGGTGCGTTTGCCGGTGAACTTTTAGCCACCAATCAGTCGGAGCGCGCGTTGCGAGCCGCAGTGGGTTCGTTTATAGGTTTTGTTTTTAGTACCTTGATGAAGCTTGTTGCCTGTTTTGTTATGGGCTGGTATTTTATCAAAGCGCTATAATTTTTAGTTGATATGTGTTAA
>CAZQXC010000022.1:17328-25027 GCA_964597075.1 uncultured Roseivirgaceae bacterium
CGGTATCCCCTAATTTTACTATATGCATAGCAACGAAGAACTGATCCGGAAATTTTATACCTGTTTTAGTAAGCTGGATGATGAAGGCATGAAAGCCTGTTATCATCGGGATATTTCGTTCACTGATCCTATTTTCCCAAACTTAAAGGGAAAGGAACCAGGCGCCATGTGGAGTATGCTTTGCGATGCCTTGCGAAAAAGTAAGGACGACTGGAAGTTGGAGTTCAGCAACGTGCAGGCTACTGATACGGAAGGATCATGTCGGTGGGAGGCGCATTATACTTTTTCGCTAACCGGTAGAAAAATCCATAACATTATTGATGCGAAGTTTACCTTCAAGGATGATAAAATAATTGTGCACAACGATTCATTTGATTTTTACCGGTGGGCCAGGATGGCTTTTGGTATGACCGGTGTAATGATAGGATGGACTTCCTTCTTTCGAAAAAAAGTTCAGACTATTACACAAAAGCGATTGGAGGGGTTTCTGAAACGGAATAGTTAATTCATCGTTTATGGGATATTCTATAAAAAAATGGAACTTAAGAATTCATGATAACGTCATTGCGAGGAATGAAGGGTTGGTTGACGCAGAGCATGACGAAGCCTGTCTGCCGAACAGGCAGGCAACCCCACACTATGTAATAAGAGCTAAACGTAAAATTTTGGGATTGCTTCTCCGCCCGTGGCGGATCGCAATGACGCCAACATTTTTGAATTGTCTTGCAATTACTTTTTGTTCCTTATTTACCACAACACTATCCGCTCAATCGCGTATTGATATACTCACTATTGCCGGAGTAGTGGGTATGCCATCCGCTTATCAGGAACCACTAAACGGAAAAGCAACGGAAAGCAATTTGCTGATCAACCTGAAGCTTCCGATAAAATTCAATGAGAAGACAATCTGGTACAATGATTTTACCTATTCCGGGTTTAATGTTACCAATGATTTGGAAGTCAGGCCAACAGAATACCTCACCGCTATGCGAATGCACGGAATTATTGTACAAACGGGTATTGTGCAGAAAATAAATGATCGCAATGGTTTTCAACTTTTAGCTGTGCCGAGGTATATGTCTGATTTTAAAGGAAGCGATAGCAAAAGCTGGCAGTTAGGAGGCATTGGTTTGTATGAACATCGCTATCACGATCGGTTACTCATGCGGTATGGAGCCTTGTACAATCAGGAGTTATTTGGTCCCTTGCTGGTGCCTTTGGTTTACCTGGATTGGCAGATCAATGACAAATGGAGCATGGTGGGATTAATGCCTATCAACCTGAAGATTAATTACAAAGTAAATGAACAGTTAACTACGGGCTTCAACCATTTTGGCTTTATTACCTCTTATCGGTTAGGGCAGGAGGAATTCAAAGGCGACTACATCGAACGCAACAGTATTGATGAAACATTGTTTGTACGATGGAATACTTCCGGTAACTTTTTTATTGAGGTAAGAGTTGGATATTCGCTCAGTCGTGTTTACGAACAATACGATGAGAATGAAAAAATGGATTTCCGACTAAGCATTGTTCGGTTTGGTGATGAACGTACTCCCAAAAATGTGAATTTTGATAATGGTCTGATTGGTTCAGTAAGATTGGTCTACAGTCTGCCAATAAAATAAAACACCTGACATACCCCTCTTCCTGCAGGAGAGGGGCAGGGCCTGCCTGCCGGTAGGCAGGGTGAAGTTCTAATCATGCTGCTGGAAGACGCGTTCTGTCAAATGATCATTCAGCTTTAAATGATCAACGCCATCTTTCAACCAATCGGGTATGGCGGCCCCCTTTAAATGATAATCGAAAAATTCCATCATGCGTGCGGAATAGTCCTTTCGGTTTTCCAATTTGGCTAAGCCATGATTTTCACCTTTGTATTGCATCATCACAACGGGTTTTTTTAATCTGCGCAACGCATTATAGTATTCAATACCTTGTGTGAAATCAACCGCACCATCTTTATCGTTGTGTAGCATCAGCAGAGGCGTGTTTACATTTTTAACGTGATACACTGGTGAGTTGCGCAGGTAGGCCTCCCAGTTGTCCCAGGGTGCACCGGTAAATCTACCTTGTGAGGCTTCAAAGATTGACATATTTCCGCCACCAGTATTCCAGTAAATTAAATCGTACATCGAAACCATGTTGGTGAGGGGTGCTCCCGCTGCCGCAGCCTTAAACATGTTTGTTTGCGTTATCAAGAAACAGGTTTGATAACCACCCCATGAGTGCCCATGAATACCGATCTTAGTTTCGTCAATTACTCCGGTTTTCAGCGCAGCTTTTACACCGGGCACCACACACCACACAGCCGACATACCCGGGTCATCCATTTTATAAACAATATCGGGAATGAACACCGCGTAACCATTGCTGGTGTATACGTTGGGATTCCAGCCGGTGCCGGAGAAACCCGGACTACTATAGCTATGTAGTGTCTGTGAAAGTTTTTCATAGTAATACACTACGGTTGGGTATTTTTTGCCCTTTTCATATCCGGCTGGTAAAAACAACGCACCCTGAAGCGTATCCCCTTTGTCTGAAACATAATCGACTAATTGAACACCGGGAGACCACTGGTATTTTTCTGCATCGGGAGCATTTTTAGAAACTTGTGTAGGATTTTTTAGTTGCGCATCGGCAGCAAAAAATTCAGTAGGCTGATTGAACTTCTCGCGACTGAAAATATACACTTCAGCTTTATTTGCTTTCAATAAACGACTGACAGTTGCATCTTCCCACACTAAAGTTTTTGCGCCAGGTGCAAGTGCGGTTTTTCCCGGTTCAAGTCGGGCAATCCCGCTTTTCTTGGTCCACTCGCCATAGGTGCGCACATACTGAGGTTTTTTTAGATCAATTCCTTTTTCATCCGGATCAAGTTGATATCTGTTTTGGTAACGGATTTTTTCTTGGCGGCCATTCACCGTAAGGTTGACAGCGGCATCTTTTCCATTTACGGGAACTTGCCAGATGTTCCACAAATCGCGAAGCAACACCTGTTTGTTATCACTACTCCAACCAACAACCGGTGTAAGCGGCTTTACAACATTGTGATCATCTTCTGTATTGACAAATGAAGTTTTAACTTTTTCAGTAATGTTTACATTACTTTTTGTGGCGATGTCATATACATAATAGTTCCCGTCTTTTCCGTACAGAAATTTTGTTCCGTCAGGCGATGACCTTGGGCTCGACCAGAATGAAGGTAGGTATAATTTTTCAAATACTTTTGTTTTTGATCCGGTTTTTAGATCGATCACATATACATCGGTGTAGGATTGTCCATCCAATGCATTGTCTAATTCATAGGCGCTGTTATCCTGGCCAATCGCATAGCGATGCTTGGGCATAATGTTGATATTTTTTAACGTGCCTTCATTTAGCCTGATGAAGGATGATGTACTCACATCATACATGCCCCAATAACTGAAATTTTTATCCTGCGTTTCCTGACGCTGCTGCCGCGATTGCAGGCGGGTGTCTTGCCAATGCCAGATGGTCATGTCGGGTTTAAGGGTGTCACCTTTTGTTTCAGGTTTTTTACTATCCAGGTTGGCGATTGCTTTTTGTAAATCCGCAATAGATTTAATGGTGGTATCGGTTTTTATTTTTGCGAGCTTATCCGCATCTAATTCCTTCGTGGTTTCTTTGTCGTCTGGTTTCTTATCTTCTTTTTTTGCCCGTTCCCGATCATGAATGCCGAATAACAACCGTGTCAGATCATCCGTCCACAGAGGTTTACGGTTTGGACTGATCGTCATGCCTTTCGGGAATCGTACTGAATCTTTAGCGGGTTCGTACGTAACGACAACCGGGGCTGGTGCTGTAAAATTTTTCACACCGATAACGCTTCCTTTATCTTGTTTGAACTTTTTATCCTTCACCATTTTCAAGGCAGCGAGTCCGTCACCTTCTTCCGTCCAGTTTATGGATTGATATTTTGCTTTATCACTATCGAGTACGCGGGTTTGTTTTGAAGCGATGGTATACAGGTGTAATCCATTGCCAGATTGATTTGCGGCATCAATGGTGTAGGCTAAATGTGTTCCTTTTTTGTTAAAGGCATATTCTGAAATATTCCCAATGTTTTGACTTTTTCCTGTAGCGAGTTCAACGAGCAACAGATCAGAACCTTTCGGATCATCGGGTTTACTTCCCGGGCTGCGTTCTTTGGCTATATGAATAGCCAGGTGATTGCCAAGTTCTCCATTAAAGGCGAATGAATTTACTTTTTCGAATTCTGTTTTTTTGTTGGTACTTAATTCGACTACATAAAGCTTGTCAAAGAGTTGTTTATTAGGCGTTTTTGCATTGGCTTTCTTCTCTTTGTTCTTCGGAAATTCTTTAAAGGCAATCCATTTTCCATCTTCTGAAAAGGCCATTGTCACAAAATTTGTGCTACCAATGGCATAGGTTTTTTTGTCTGTTCCCTTCACGTTCTGAACAATTAATTCTCCAACACCATCTACCGGAAGCAGGGCATAGGCTACCCATTGACCATCCGGGGATAATGTTACACTGAAGGGAGAAATCGATTTCCAATCGGAAATATCCTTCCAAGAAATTGGCTTTGCCTCCTGAGCAATGCTGTTGATGCTGATTAAAAGCAGGAGTGTTAAAAATGGAATTCTGTACATAGATGATTTCATGGGTGAAGTAGATTTTATGAATTTCAGAATTGTAATAATACGAGTATCCGGTTGATGTCCTAAAAACCGCGAAGGCGCGAAGGCGCTAAGAAATCGCGAATACTTTGCGCCTCTGTGCCTCTGCGGTAATATAACTGAAATGATACTCTTTAAAGACACTAGATTTAGGATTTGAAACGGATACTCACGTTGTAATATTAATGATAATTGTGATTTGAAGAAGCATTTCATACAGGAGTGGTTGGTGGTTGGGGTTTTATTGCCTTTATTGAATAGCTAACGCATCATGAATGGAGATCCCTAATAAAGACGAAGGCCTTAAGCGTGTTATAGGTGTTCGTTCGCTCGCTATTAACGCTGTTAACCTTACGGTTGGCGCGGGTATATTTGCGCTACCTGCTGCTGTTGCTTTTATTCTGGGGCCTGCCGGATTTTGGGCCTACATGATATGTGCTGTTTTATTAGGCCTTGTCATGTTATGCTTTATTGAGGTGGGCAGTAAAATTACAACCACGGGTGGTGTATATACATATGCTGAAGTAGCCTTCGGTCCGTTAGCTGGATTTTTAACTAACACAGTGTTCTGGTTAGGCTTTTCAACAATAGCCACTGCGGCTGTAGCTAACATCATGGTTGATAATCTCGCTGTTTTGGTACCGACATTAGCATCACCTGTTTACCGAATACTATTTTTAGCCGTGGTGTATGGTGGACTAGCTGTATTGAATGTAAGGGGAAACCAAGGGAGTGCAGGGTTTGTTGTGGGTATTACATTGTTGAAAGTTATACCACTAATCTTGCTGATCGTTTTTGGGATAGCCTTTATTCAGGTTGATAATCTTCGGGTTACAGAAAATCCTTCCCTTACAAGTTTAGGCGAAGGTGCCCTGATCTTATTTTTTGCCTTTGGTGGAGGAGCCGAGTGTACACTATCAGCTTCGGGGGAAATTAAAGATCCAAGGCGAACAATTCCCCGCGGACTGTTACTTGGAATATTGTTTATATTTTTCATTTACTTAGCCATACAGGGTGTAGCGCAGGGTGTATTAGGTGATGCGCTTGCATTACAAAAGGAAGCTCCGTTGGCAGCAGTGGCGGATGTTGTTTTTGGACCAAATGGAAAGATGTTTATGACACTGACTGCTGTGGTTTCCTGTTTCGGATTGATTAGTGGAGATTTGTTTGTCACATCACGCCTTCCCTATGCAGCAGCACGTGACGGATTACTTCCCGGAATATTAAGCAGAGTTCATCCGAAATTCGCAACGCCCTATACTTCAATTATCCTTTATGCATCAGTCGGGTTTTTATTTGCCATATCGGGAGGGTTTCGGCAATTGGCTATTTTATCCAGTGCTTCAATTTTACTGATTTACGTAGGCGTAATTGCAGCTACCATTAAACTAAGAAAGACAAATGTCGAAGGAGCATACACCAATCCGGGTGGCATTGCAATACCCATACTGGCCTTGCTGGCAACCGGTTGGTTTCTGTCGAATCTTAAGTTGCTTGAAATATTGGCTGCTGTAATTTTTCTCACATTTTTCACGATTGTCTATTATATATTGAAAGCCAGTAAGAAGAGTATTAATTCTGAATCCTAACAAGTGTTTGTTTAACAAATTTTTTTTCAATAGTGATTTCCATCAGTGTGTTTACTCGTTAATTCCTCTACTTTTGCACTAACCTATGCAAGAGAAAATCTACTCGATTATTGTCGGATCAGGGCGCTACATACCCACCCAACGAATCGCTAATTCCGATTTCAGTCATCACTCCTTTTATGAAGCTGATGGTAAGCCCATCAAACGACCCAATGAAGAAGTGATTAGAAAGTTCAGCGACATCACCGGAATAAAGGAACGCAGGTATGTGACGAAAGATCTCGTAGCATCAGACATAGGTTACTTGGCAGCACAGGATGCGCTTGTATCTTCCGGCATTGATGGTGAAACACTCGACTATATTATTGTAGCGCATAATTTTGGAGATGTCCCTTATGACAATCGGAGGAGTGACCTGGTTCCTGCGCTAGCCTCGCGGGTGAAAGCGAAGTTAGAAATTAAAAATCCGGATACCATTTGTTATGATTTGCCTTTTGGTTGTGCTGGTTGGCTACAGGGTGTTATTCAGGCAGATTTTTATATCAAAGCGGGTATGGCTAAACGGGTGATGGTTATTGGCACAGAGACCTTGTCGCGTATTTGCGATCCGCATGATCGCGATAGCATGATTTATGCCGATGGCGCTGGCGCAACAATTCTCGAAGCACAACTTAGTGTTCAACCCGTAGGCATACTGGCGCATCAAGCGCAAACCAATGCTGGTGATTATACCTATGTGCTCAAAATGCAACCCTCCTATAATCCGGATTATCCAGGTAATGATTTGTTTTTAAAAATGCGAGGCCGTGTATTGTATGAACATGCACTTAAAGCTGTACCTGCTGTTGTTAAAGCAAGTTTGGTAAAGGCGAATATTCCGGTAACCGAAGTCTCCAAAGTTTTTATCCATCAGGCCAATAACAAAATGGATGAGGCTATTTTAAAACGAATTTTTGAAGAATACGGAATGACAGACATTCCCGAAGGCATCATGCCTATGAGCATCTCATGGTTGGGTAACAGTTCAGTAGCTACGGTGCCAACCCTTTATGATTTAGTAAGCAAGGGCGATATGCCCGGACATCAGCTAACGAAGGGGAGTGTTATTCTATTTGCTGCGGTGGGTGCAGGGGTAAACATCAATGCTGTGGTGTACCGCATCCCTGATTAAAAATCATCTTAATAATTCAAAGACTGTCAGGTGGAGTATTCAATCATGTACCAAGATACCGTTTGGAGAAGACACTATTGCTGCGCGATGGCGGTCCCCCCTTAGGTCCCGCCTGCCGGACGAGGCAGGGGTCAGGGGGCTTGCGGACAGGGAAAACGTCACCCACTTCTTAGTATAGCGCAAAAAAAACGGGAAAGTCAATTGCTTGATTTTCCCGTCCTCGTTATACATAAACCGTAGTCCATGTATACCGCTAAGCTTATCTTGTCACTGTA
>CAZQXC010000023.1:0-291 GCA_964597075.1 uncultured Roseivirgaceae bacterium
TAGCCGGCCTTTGCCAGGTTAAAGGAAATGTTATCGCTCATGCCGTAGAGCTGGGCAAACCACACGCGCGGATCATCGTGGCGCATGCTGTGCTTATCCATCAACACAGCCAGATAGTAATTACTGAATTCATTGTGCGATCCGCACATGACAGAAACACGTTGCTTGTTATCGATACAAAAAGCGAGCGCTTGGTTAAACGCATCGTCAGTAGCTTCCTTGTTGGGATGGATGGGACTTTCGTAACCCATTTTTTCAGCACGAGCACGTTCTTTTTCCATATAAGCGCCT
>CAZQXC010000023.1:301-24330 GCA_964597075.1 uncultured Roseivirgaceae bacterium
AGCGCCTCGTACCAGCTTCACGCCAACGTAAACGTTGTTCATTACTGCTTCATGGAAATGATCGCGCAGGTTGGAAAGCCCGGCCGTGCGATATAGCTGATAGGTGTTGTACACAATTGCTTTCTCTTGGTTGTATTTTTTCATCAGGTTTAGCACCATTTGGTCGATCGGATTTTGGTACCAGGAATCCTCTGCATCAATCATGATGGGTATTCCATACGCATGACCTTTTGCACAAACACGATCGAAACGTTTGATGATGCGCTGGTAGGCCGTTTCCTCATCGGGCGAAAGCTTTTCATTCGTTTGAACTTTGGTCAGCAATTCGGCTGAGCCCAACCCGGTTGGTTTAAAAACACAAAACGGAATGTTTGATGAACTGTGAGCTTTTTCTATTGTACGCAAGGTTTCCTCTAACGTAGCATCAAAACCGGCTTCGGATTTCTCACCTTCCACAGAATAATCGAGGATGGCACCTACATGAAACTTTCCCAAGACCTCTACGGCATGCGCTGCCTTGTCTATACTCTCGCCACCACAAAAATGATAAAAAACAGTTTTTTTAATGATACCTTCCACGGGCAACCGCAGGGCAAAAGCAAATTTTACCAGGCCTGTCGCAAGGGCTGAAATCCATGGGTGATTAACCAGCGAGAAAATAAAGTTCGCTTTTTTAAGTTCAGCATCCGACTTATAGGCAAATGCTGTGGCGGTGTCGTAAAACGAAATTTTGGGCGATGATTCCATACGTAATATGATGGCGTAAATATATAGCGCAAGGCGCAAGTTACAAGGTAATTCAGATGTTGAAAAAGTGACTGGGCGGCATACCCTAAAACTTTAGCGCTTCACTTTTGTTCCTTCAGTGCCATAGGTGTTTTGTGCCAAGCTTTGATTAATTTTCTGACTTTATGAAGCTCACCAATTGGATTTCTGCCTATAAAATATCCCCTCAGCCCCTGCTAATTGCAGGGCCTTGTAGTGCTGAAAGCCCGGAACAACTTTTTGCAGTTGCGAAGGCAGTTAAAGCTATGGGCATATCCATTATGCGTGCAGGGGTATGGAAACCCCGCACCCGGCCGAATTCATTTGAGGGTAAGGGTAAGGAGGCTCTTTCATGGATCACAGAAGTAAAGAAAGAGACCGGAATTTCATTTGCCATTGAAGTGGCCAATCCCATCCATGTAGCGCTGGCCTGTGAAGCTGGTATTGAAATACTATGGCTGGGTGCCCGCACTACCGTAAATCCCTTTATTGTTCAGGAAATTGCCGATGAACTACGAGGATCTGATAAAATAGTGCTGGTTAAAAATCCTATAAACCCTGATCTGTCACTTTGGATTGGAGCGCTTGAACGGTTGAGCCGTTCTGGCATTCAAAAACTGGGTGCCATCCATCGAGGCTTTTCATCCTTTCAGAAATCGCGTTTTCGCAATCAGCCATTGTGGCAAATTGCCTTAGAATTGAAAACTCTTCATCCGGAGCTTCCCCTTATTGCCGATCCCAGTCATATTGCTGGTAATCGTGAAATGATCTTTGAAATTTCTCAGAAAGCACTGGATCTGGATTATGATGGTTTAATGATAGAGACACACACCGACCCGGATCATGCCTTGAGTGATGCACAGCAACAGATAACACCGGTCAGGCTGGCAGAAATAATCAGCGACCTTCGAATAAGCGAAAGATTATCATCCAACGTTTTATTTTTAAACCAATTGGAAGTGTTGCGCGAAAAGATTGATCACCTCGACCAGGAAGTTATTGAATTACTATCCTCACGCGCCAAGTTAACGGAACAAATCGGGGAGTATAAAAAGGAAAATCAAGTAACCGTTTTTCAATTGGAACGGTGGAATGAAATTATGAATACAAGACCGGAGTGGGCAAAATTAGCGCAATTAGCACCTGATTTCATTCGTGAACTTTACAAAATCATTCATGATGAATCGATACGTATTCAAACAGAAATCATGAATAAAACTTCGGAACCTGAAAGCTAATGCTGCCCAGCCACATTAAGATAACGGACAACCCAGGCCCCTTCCTGAATCTTTTTTTACAAAAGTGGTCGTATGACAAAATTGTGGTTTTAACGGATGAAAATACATTAGCGTATTGCTATCCATTACTAAAGTCACAATTACCCGAACATTCCATAATAACCGTGCGAAGCGGAGAAGAAAATAAAACTATCCGCACGTGCGAAGAAATCTGGTTAGCTATGACCAAGCTTGCCTTAGACAGACATTCAATGCTGCTCATTTTAGGGGGTGGTGTTTTGGGTGATATGGGTGGATTCTGTGCTGCTACGTATAAGCGCGGAATAGACTTTATTCTAATACCCACCACCCTGTTGGCCATGGCCGATGCCAGCATGGGCGGAAAGCTGGGTGTTGATTTCATGCACTTCAAAAACCATATCGGTGTTTTTGAGGAACCAAAACTCACACTAATCTTCAGCGAGTTTTTGAAAACTTTGCCGCAAGAAGAATTAAGATCTGGCTTTGCAGAAGTCATAAAACATGCACTCATTTCCGACCGTACCTTGTGGAATGAACTACGCAGCAATGCCCTGGAAAACCAGCCCTGGGAAGTTTTACTGAGACACTCAGCTGAGTTTAAATCATCTATTGTGCAGCAAGACCCAACCGAGAATGGAATTCGTAAAATCCTCAATGCCGGCCATACCATAGGCCATGCGCTGGAATCGTATTTTTTGGAACAGGGCAACAAAATCCTTCATGGAGAAGCGGTTGCTGCCGGGCTGGTTGCCGAGGCCTGGCTATCGGTAAAACATGGTCTTCTTAGTCGGGAAGATCTCGATGAAATTTCTGGTTATATCCTCAGAATTTTCGGAAAGCTTACGATTGAATCATCTGACATGCTGGCTATTGCCCAATTGTGTGCGCAGGATAAGAAAAATAAAGGCAATAAGGTATTGTGCGTGCTTTCCGAAGGAATCGGGAAAGCCCGGTGGGATTGTGCGGTTACTGAGGATGAGATTGTAGATGCTCTGGCATTTTACCGTTCGCTTCAGATGTAATGAGCTTCCGAATCATCGAAAGACTCAATCTTCTTCTGAATGTTGCGCTTTAATTCATCAGCTTTTTTAGCAATAAACTCTGTAGTCTTCTTTTTCCTGTCGCCAGTAAAGAGCCACGCTGCTAAAACTGCCGCTGAGGCAATTCCCAATCCCAACGTAATTTTTCCTGTTGTGTTCATATAACAAAGTTAACTGTAATTGTTGATCAAATGTTTCACAGGCTTCAAGAAATCTTTAACTAATTTGCAGTCATCCTAACAACTATTCGTAACCTGGTGAGCACATTTATTCACATAGAAAAACATAAAACGCTTTCGGGTACGGTGGTCAACCTGCCGGCATCAAAAAGTATAAGCAATAGGGTGCTGATCATAAATGCCCTGGGTGGAAACCAATCCGAACTACTAAATCTTTCCGAGGCGAATGATACGGTGTTGATGAAGCGGCTGATAAACAGTACCGATCAGGTGCTGGATGTTGAAGATGCCGGTACCACCATGCGGTTTTTAACGGCCTACCTGGGCATCAGTAATCAAAAAAAAATCCTTACCGGAACCGAGCGGATGAAACTTCGCCCGATTGGAATCCTGGTAGATGCACTCAAAAAGCTTGGCGCACAGATTAAATACCTTGAAAAAGAAGTATTTCCTCCCTTGGAATTATTGGGATTCGGGCACCAGCAAACCAATAAGTTGAGCATTCGGGGAGATATAAGCAGTCAATATATTTCTGCGCTGATGATGATCGCGCCTACCCTACCCAATGGGCTTATCCTTAAACTCGAAGGAAAAGTTGGGAGCCGGCCTTATATTGAAATGACGGCCTCACTTATGCGGAAATTCGGAGTAACGGTAAATTTTCAGGATGCCGTTATTGAAATATACAATCAATCCTATACGCCTTGCCGATATACCATTGAATCGGATTGGTCGGCTGCCAGTTATTGGTTTGCCTTTACGTCATTAGCTCAGGAGGCTGAGATCACCTTACCCAACATAGCCCTGCGATCACTTCAAGGTGACAAGGTAATTGTGGACGTCATGGAGCGGTTGGGCGTAAAAGCTGAGCCCAGAGGCAATAACTTATTACTTACAAAAAAAGATTTCCATCCTGAAATTACATGGGACTTTACCCATTGCCCAGACCTTGCTCAAACCGTTGCCGTAGTTTGTGCCGTAAAGGGCATTCATGGTTCGTTTACCGGGCTTGAAAGTCTGCGGATTAAAGAAACCGATCGCATTAAAGCCCTTCATCAGGAACTGCAAAAAATCGGGGCTCAGTTAATCGAGACAGGAACCGATTGGAAACTGGTTCCTTCCCATCAAGTACCATCCGAAATACCATCGATTAATACATACCTGGATCATCGAATGGCTATGGCCTTTGCTCCACTCGCTTCGCTGGCCGATGTAACAATTGAAAATCCAGAGGTGGTTAAAAAATCGTACCCGCAATTTTGGTCAGATCTTAAAAAAATGGGATTCAGATTAACTGAGACTGAAGGTTAGCGATATAATCAGCGAACAACTGCATGCGGCTTCCATACCATGAAAACATCTCGCCATCAACCAATATGATCTTGCTATTCGGCAGAATGTCCTGAAGCTCCTTTATGTGTTTCTCCTTAAATGGATAAGGCTCGGAAGCAAGAAATACAAATGCTGGCTCCAAGTCTCGAATTTCATCATCTGAAAGTTCAGGGTAACGAAATTGCTTCGTCAAACAGTTTTTCAATCCGGCAAGCTGAAGCATGCCATTAATAAAAGTTCCGGAAGCCACGCCCATCCATGGCTTTCGCCAGATCAGGTACAGTACCCGAACGGGTGGTAACCTTAGCATGTTGCTCCATGAACGCTTAACGGTAGTAATTAACTTTTGTGCTTCTATATCTTTATCTGTAATGTTTCCCACTTCACCGATCATGACCAGGGCATCATCCGGAGTATTAATATCACTCATCCACACCGGATAGTATTTCATTAATTCTTCGATACCTTCCTGGTAATTTTCTTCCTTATTACCCAGAATCAAATCAGGCTGAATGCGATGAATTTGGTCTATGTGAAAATTTTTGGTCCCCCCCATTACCAACTTTGTCTTTCGCCAGGATTCAGGGTGTACACAAAACTTAGTTATGCCCAGCACTTCATCATCTAATCCAAAGCTTGCCAACAATTCAGTTTGAGATGGAACAAGAGATACAATTCTTTTCGGTGGGAAGGAAATCATTACTGGATTTCCCATCTGATCAAGAAAGGTTTTAGTGCTCATGGGCACAAAAGTAAAAGAGCACCTTTTGTAAACAAAAGATGCTCTTTTATGAAAAACGCACAGAGTACACGAAGAAAGACCCTCTCAATAAAACTCCGTGCCCCTGCGCGTTGTAGTGTAGTTGAAACGGTGGCTAAGCAATCTTAGTTCCGTTCAAACTTACCTTCTCATGGGTCGTGAGAAGGTAATATCATTCAGATTAGATCAATATCGACATGGAACTCAGCTGATTCGAAACCTTAAGGTTTGAGTTGCTGAATGTAGATTGGTTAAGCTCCCACTTCAATTTTCCGTCAATTACTTTGAAATTGATGCAACTTCCTTTTTGACCAAGACCATTGCCATCGGTAACCGTTAATACGGGTTTGCCGCTTACGGTGTTCTTTACCACTTCAAATTCTTTGCTTTTACCTTTACCTACATACACAACCTGGCAATTACCGGTTTCAGCGCCTGAAGTAAGTTTCTTAATAGAATACTTCTTACTTCCTTTAGGTTTTCCCTCATACCACGCTTTCAAGGTGTTGAAAACATCATCTTCACCAATAACGCCTACAACAAATTCTCCACCTGATCCATCATCCGGCCATTGTACATACTTAATAAAATTAAAAAGCATGGCGGCATGGATTTCATGGTTAGGTCTTTCTTGTGCAAAAGAAGAGACACTGAATGCAATTGCGATTAGAACTAAGCTTACTTTTTTCATAACTAGAGAGGTTAATATTGTTTATTGTTTTGTTTTTTTCTTCAACCTTTACGATACAAAAGTAGGTGGCTTGTAACGATCAGGATTTTCTAACCCTTATCTATTCTTTCTGATGTAAGGTTTTACCTACTTTTCAAAACAACCTCTATAATCAAAATTGGTGCAGAATAATTTGCAAGCAATTGAAAACCTTTAAAATCGGGCAAAAACAAATAATTCTGAATCTTAGACCATCATTTTTGTCCAGAATTGAGACCGTCAGATCCTTTTTTGGAATCCTGAAAACTGCCCAAAATGAACAAAAATGACATTATTTTATATATCTGAAATCATGCCCGGGTTTTACTGCGAGCAATACTTCATAAATCAGCTTAATAACGTTCTCTACATCGTCTTTGTGAACGGTTTCAACAGTGGTGTGCATATACTTTAAGGGCAACGAAATAAGTGCCGAAGCCACACCTTCGGACGAATATGCAAATGAGTCTGTATCGGTACCGGTTGACCGACTTACCGCCTGACGTTGGAAAGGTATTTTTTTCTTTTCGGCCGTTTGAATAATCATCTTCAAAACGTTGTTCTGCACAGCCGGGCCGTAACACAGTACAGGGCCGGTTCCACATTTTATAAATCCTGTGTCCTTCTTGCTGTACATGGGTGAACAGGTATCGTGGGTTACATCGGTACAAATGGCCAAATCGGGTTTGAGTCTTCGTGAAATCATTTCAGCGCCTCGTAAACCGATTTCTTCCTGAACGGAATTAACAACATAAATGCAGAATGGAAGCTTCTTTTTATTCTCCTTTAATCTCCTGGCGACCTCCGCAATCATAAAACCTCCCATGCGGTTGTCTAAAGCACGGCCAACGAGGTAATTCTTATTCATTTCCACCAGCCCATCTTCAAAGGTAATGACGCAACCTACATGAACGCCACGGGCTTCAACTTCCTTCTTGGATTCACAGCCAATGTCAATGAAAATATTCTTCAACGAAGGCGGTTCTTCTTTCGCGGCATCGCGAACGTGAATGGCCGGCCAGCCAAAAACGCCTTTAACAATACCTTTATCGGTATGAATGTTAACCCGCATAGATGGGGCAATCTGATGGTCCGATCCACCATTGCGCTTAACATAGATGTAACCATCATCAGTGATATAAGCCACAAACCATGAAATTTCATCAGCATGCGCTTCGATTACTACTTTGTATGCTCCCTTCGGATTGATAACGCCTACTACAGTGCCATATACATCCACAATATAATCATCGATGTATGGCTTAAGATAGTCTAACCAAATGTGTTGACCGGAGTGTTCAAAACCGGTGGGTGATGCATTATTGAGGTATTCAAAGAGAAAGGTTTTACTTTTTTTGTCCATAATATTTTAGATTAATCAAATGACCATAATTACAGTGGAATATTTCCGTGCTTTTTCTTCGGCAAGGTAGCTACCTTATTTTCCAACATCTGAAATGCACGAATTAATTTCTCACGGGTTTGATCAGGATAAATGACTTCATCAATATAACCACGATGAGCGGCCCGATATGGGTTGGCAAATTTGCGCGTATACTCTTCTACCTTCTCGTTGAGTTTGGCTTGTGGGTCTTCAGCTTCTGAAATTTCTTTTTTGAAAATTATTTCGGCTGCGCCTTTGGCCCCCATCACGGCAATCTCGGCTGTTGGCCAGGCGTAGTTCATGTCGGCCCCAATATGTTTTGAATTCATCACATCATAGGCCCCACCATAAGCCTTCCGCGTAATAACCGTAACCCGTGGCACAGTAGCTTCAGAAAATGCATATAATAACTTTGCACCGTTGGTGATAATAGCATTCCATTCCTGATCGGTGCCGGGTAAAAATCCTGGAACATCCTCCAGCACTAACAATGGAATATTAAAACTATCGCAGAAGCGTACAAAGCGCGCGCCCTTTACACTGGCATCGATATCCAAAACACCCGCGAGTGCAGCCGGTTGGTTGCCTACAACACCAACACTTCGGCCTGCCAATCGGGCAAACCCAACAACAATATTCTCAGCAAAATTTTTATGCACTTCAAAAAAGGTATCCGCATCAACAATACCATCGATTACCTCACGCATATCGTAAGGTTGGTTAGGGTTTGAAGGAATAATATCATTTAGTTTGGGGCGACTCTCATCCCCAGGTGTATACGGTGCCCGCGGGGCATCATCTTCACAATTCTGAGGCATGTAGCTCAGCAATTTTTTAATGTATTGGATGCACTCCAACTCATTGGCACAGGCAAAGTGAGTAACGCCACTTTTTGTACTGTGTGTCATTGCTCCACCCAATTCCTCGGAGGTCACATCTTCATGTGTAACAGTCTTTACAACATTAGGACCTGTTACAAACATGAACGAAGTGTTCTCCACCATCAGAATAAAATCAGTAATGGCGGGTGAATAAACCGCACCACCGGCACAAGGACCCATAATGGCGGAAATTTGTGGTATTACACCAGAAGCCAATGTGTTCCGATAAAAAATATCAGCATAACCGCCTAAGGAAACAACACCCTCCTGAATACGCGCACCACCTGAATCATTAAGCCCAATAATGGGTGCACCATTTTTCATGGCCAACTCCATCAGTTTTACAATTTTTTCCGCATGTGTTTCGGATAAGGAACCACCAAAAACTGTGAAATCCTGAGAGAAAACATATACCAGCCTGCCGTTAACAGTACCGAAACCGGTTACTACACCATCGCCCAGATAATACTCCTTATCTAACCCGAAATCCTTACAGCGGTGCATCACAAATTTTCCCAGCTCTTCAAACGAACCCTCATCCACCAATAACTGAATGCGCTCACGGGCAGTAAGTTTTCCCTTTTTGTGCTGCTGATCAATGCGCTTCTCCCCTCCACCCAAAAGGGATTCCTTGTTCTTTCTTTCTAACTCTTCGAACTTTTGTTGTAGGGTAATATCGGTTAATTCTCGTTTTGCCATGGCCTGAATTTAGCTTCGAAATATAGTTAAAGGAAGTATTAAACCCGGAATTGTAGTTTGAAAACCACCATAAACGAAATTATTAGACAAAAGCATTTGAACAAATGCTTTGTCAGGGTTTAACCCCGACCTTGAAATGGAGAAACGCTGTCTTTTTAAAAAAACAGCCCAACCTATCATTTTCATGTGTCGGCTCGTAGAGCAAAAAAGTCTAATGACTTTTTTGGGTTAAATTGGCCCAATTTAAAAATGAACAATCGACTGGCCATTATTGATTTAGGCACCAACACCTTCCACCTGTTAATTGCGGAGAAATTGGGTGACTCTTTTCACATTGCCCACCGCGACCGGCAAGCTGTAAAAATTGGTAAGGGCGGTATCAATAAAAATATAATTCCAGCTGCCGGCATCGTGAGGGCCATAAAAACCCTGAAACTATTCAAGAAGAAAATCGATTCCCTTCAAATAACCACCGTGTTTGCCTTTGGTACCAGTGCGATGCGGAATGCTGATAATAAGGAAGAAGTTATCGCTAAAATCAAAACCGAAATCGGAATTAGCGTAACTATCATTTCGGGTGACCAGGAGGCGGAGTTTATTTACCAGGGCGTTCGTTCAGCGGTTAACCTCGGACTTGAAAAGTCGTTGATCATTGACATTGGTGGCGGAAGTGTAGAGTTTATCATTGGTGATGAGGGAGAAAATTATTGGAAAAAAAGCATAGAAATTGGTGCCCAGCGTTTATTGGAACAGTTTCATAAGAATGATCCCATTACATCAGCCGAGATTGCTGAACTAGATAACTACTTTACACAATCATTGACACCCCTATTCGAAGCCCTTACTATTTACCAACCCAAAACACTCGTTGGTTCCTCCGGTACCTTTGATACTTTAAGTGACATTTTTTGCCTTCGGGAAAATATTTTTAAAAACGATGATGACCGTGAAACGCCCTTGTCATTGGAAGGTTTTGAAAAAATATATACTGAATTAATCCAAAAAAATCGAGTAGAGCGACTGGCTATACCCGGAATGATAGACATGCGGGTAGACATGATCGTAGTGGCTTGCTGCCTGATCCGTTCTATTCTTAATCATCACACCTTCACTGAAATTCGTGTTTCAGGTTATTCACTAAAGGAAGGGGCTCTGGTTCATATAACCCAAACGGTCAGCTGATACCAAGTTTCCTTTGAAGGTCCTCCAGCGAAACTCCCTTTGTTTCCGGGAATTTAGTAAGCACCCAAAAAAGTTGCAGCGCCATCATACCTGCAAAAAAAGCGAAGATAATCCAAGGATCGTTACGCAGTAACCCCTTTGATTGATCAAGGAAGACAGGCGTGATCAAGGTAATTATCGCAGCAAAAACCCAATGTACACTAGCACCAAACGATTGGCCATACGCCCGTATTTGGTTTGGAAAAATTTCTGAAATAAATACCCAAATAACAGAACCCTGACCCATGGCATG
Organism: uncultured Roseivirgaceae bacterium; assembly: GCA_964597075.1. Taxonomy (GTDB): domain Bacteria; phylum Bacteroidota; class Bacteroidia; order Cytophagales; family Cyclobacteriaceae; genus UBA2336. The sequence goes on from CAZQXC010000023.1 coordinate 10,784, forward strand.
TGAAGCAATGAACATCAATAAAAAAGCCAACATCAAACCGGGGGAAGCACCGGCATAAAAAGAATACGATACCACAGAAAGACTTATCATGTAACCTAACGAACCCAAAATAAGCAGGTTCTTTCTTCCTGTTCGATCGATAAAGTACAAGCCAACAAACGTAAAAATGAGATTGACACCTCCTATAGCAATGGAATTGAATAATGATTCTTTGGCTGCAAGTCCTGCCCGTTCAAGAATTTCAGGAGCATAATACAGGATGAAATTGATGCCCGAAAGCTGATTGAAGAAGGCAATGAAGAAAGCAAGAAGTATAAGCTTACTATACTTTCTACTAAAAAAAGGCTCATGATGCTGAGCTGTCTCTACACGCTGATTTGCCGCCATAATGGTTTTAATATCTCCTGCTGGATTTGCGGATCCGAGTTTAGCTAAAACTTTTTTAGCGGTTTCCGTATCATTCTTTTTTGTAATCAACCAACGCGGACTTTCAGGAACACGCATTACCAAAAAGGTATATAATATGGCGGGTAACGCTTCAATACCCAGCATCCAGCGCCAATCATGGATGCCGCCAAATCCCTGCAAAAAGTAATTAGAAATAAAAGCGATCAAGATTCCGAAAACAATATTGAACTGGTACATCGCTACGAGTCGACCACGCATACCGGAGGTTGAAATTTCCGCTATGTAGGTTGGCGCAGCTATAGAAGATATGCCAACACCTACCCCGCCAATAAACCTGAAGAAGGAGAATGTGTAAGGATCTGGGGCAAGCGCAGAGCCAATCGCTGAAGCCGTGTATAATACACCAATCCAAAACAACACCTTTTTTCTGCCGTATTTTTCCGTAGGAGCTCCGCCAAATAACGCACCTATCACCGTTCCCCACAGCGCCATGGACATAATAAAAAAGCCATGAAACCAGGGTGAAGTATTCCACAGGTTTTTGATAGGTAGGTTTGCACCGGATATGACTACGGTATCAAATCCGAAAAGAAAACCAGCCATGGCGGCTACCAGGGCAATAAATATTACATTATTCTTCATCCTTGTTTGACGGGCTATAGCGCCCAGACTTTCGAATTTAAAGGTTTATTATTTAAATGGAGGAACTTTATTCTATTCATTCCATTATCTTTTCCTCATAAACCTATCGCCATGAAATCCATCAGCGTTTTTTTCTTAATTCTTTACTCCTTGTCATTCCTTTTTATTCAGGCACAACAAACTGACGAAATCTACAATCAGAAAATAAGAGAGTATACAACAGACAAGCGTTTTCTTCCGGCCTCGGTACTTGATCTTGTTGATCATCCAACTATACCCTCGCCACGTAAAGTATTTGGTGAAATTATTGGCACTCCGGGGGTCATGCATCGCACAACCGACATTTATAATTACTACCAAAAATTAGCCGATACCTCCCCTTATCTAAAAATGCAGCAGGTAGGTGTTTCGGAGGAAGGAAGGCCTATCCATGTGGTTATTATTGGAAATGAAGATGCGATAAACCGTATGGATCACTATAAAAAACAACTTGATTTACTGGCCGATCCAAGAAAAGTAAGTCCAGTGGATATTGAAAAAATCATAGGTGATTCAAAACCTGTCTATTACCTAAATGGTGGTATGCACTCACCAGAAATGGGCTCACCGGAAATGCTCATGGAACTTGCCTACCGGTTAGTAACGAGCCAGTCAGAAGATATAAAGTTAATTCGCGATAATATTATTGTGTTAATCAATCCGGTTTCAGAACCTGATGGTCGTGATAAGCAGGTGGATTGGTATTATCGTTATACTAAAGCACGCGATAAGTTTGATGATGGGTTTCCCCGGTCTGTTCCGTATTGGGGCAAGTACATTTACCATGACAACAACCGCGATGGGCTACAGGTATCGCAAGCCATCACCAAAGCAATATTTAAAATTTTTTACGAGTGGCATCCAACCGTCATGCTCGACCTGCATGAGTCTGTTCCGTTGCTTTACATTTCTACTGGTACTGGTCCTTACAACGAACAAGTTGACCCCATAACCGTTGGCGAATGGCAAACCATGGCTAATCATGATATTACCACGCTGGCCGCACAGGGAATACCGGGTGGTTTTACATGGGCCTTTTACGATGGGTGGTGGCCTGGGTATGGAATATGGGTAGCAAACAATCACAACTCCACAGGCAGGTTTTATGAAACATTCGGCAATGCTGGAGCCAATACTTATTTGCGCGATCTTTCAAACCAACGCTACGCTGGCGATCCAGCTACTACCAAAGAATGGTATCGCCCCGATCCGCCAACCCAGCAAGTATACTGGTCGGCACGAAACAATATCAACTACATGCAAGCCGGTGTACTGGCATCGCTATCCTATGCTGCAAATAATGGGAAACTTCTCCTTCGAAATTTTCATCAGAAAGGTGCCAATAGTATCCGGAAAGGCAAAGAAGAAAAACCTCAGGCGTTTGTAATCCCAAAAGAACAACGAGATCCGGCCATGGCCGCATACCTTGTGAATCAATTACGGGCACAAGCCATTGAAGTGCATTATGCAGAGAAAGGAGATAGACAAGGCGACTATGTAGTGTTACTTGAACAGCCTTATCGCAACCTGGCTGTTTCGTTGCTCACCAAACAAAACTATCCCAAGGATGCTAAGTTTCCTCCGTATGATGACATCGCCTGGACACTTGGCTATTTGTATGGTGTTGATGTAAAGCAGGAAGATAGTGTGAAATATTCTTTACAGGATTTAAAACTGCTTACACAGGATGTGAACTATGAAGGTAAACTGGAAGGAGAAGGCACAGTATACATTCTTAAATACAAAGCCCAGAACACTGTGCTTCCTGCTATGTACTGGGCGAAAGCGCAGAATAAGAATGCTCAGTTTATTGTGTTGGACTCTGCACGTGTAATTGATAGCGATTCATTGTCGGCCGGTTCTGTAGTTATAAAGGGGCTAACAGCATCACAAGCAAAGACGATTGCATCTCAGTTTAGTCTCGATTTAAAAAGTACAAAAGCGTCAACTGATGCTAAGAAACAACATACAGTTACCCTACCCCGCATTGCTATTTACCACACGTGGTATAACACGCAGGATGAAGGCTGGTCACGTTACACCTTTGATCAGCGTGGCATTCCTTACACCTACATTGATAAAGATGATTTAAAAGCTGGTGTCTTAAGGAAAAAGTTTGATGTGATTCTTGTTCCAAGGGCGAGAGGTTCAGCCAGTGATTTTATTCACGAGATCGATAAAAAATTCGGTCCAATGCCATACACCAAAACCGCCGCATTCCCATCGCATGGCTATCCGGATGCCACCAACGATATGACCGGTGGCCCTGGCTTTGAAGGTATCGATAACCTTAAAAAATTTGTGGAAGAGGGAGGCGTACTGATTACATTAGATAACTCTACCGTGATGGCAGCAGAAACCGGAATCGCTCAGGTACTGAAGCCATACAATGCTGCAGGTTTATTTCATCCGGGCTCGGTGGTAAATGTAAAGGCCCGCAAACCCAATCATCCGGTTCTTTACGGATACCCGGAAAACTTCCACATCTTCCGTGGCAACGGACCGCTCTACCAGGTTGAAAAATACAGTCGTGATATGATGTTACTACAGTATGGTACCAAACCACTGAAAGATGAAGAGCCTTACACCGGACCAATTATGGGTATGCCCGATAAAAAAGAAATCAAAAAAGAAGAAACCAAACCGGTTGCAAAAGAACAACCGTATGTTTTGTCGGGGATGGTGCGCAATGAACAAACCATCATTGGGCATGGTGGCATATTCAATGTGCCGGTGGGAAAAGGAAGAGTAATTGCCTTTACGTTTGATCCGCTACACCGCTACCTGAACCACCACGATGCTCCGCTGGTTTGGAATGCACTGATTAATTGGGATCATCTTGGGGTGAAGTGAAATCCATAAGTGTCCTACAACTAGGTTTAAGGTGTAGGACACTTCCAGCATTTAAAGCCCGCTAATCTGCCTGTCCTTTGGATATTTAACTTCATACTTAAATACCACCTTCTTTGTTTCGTTTGGCTGAAGGTTCATGTCCCACAAAAGCTTACCGGTATCCTTATTATGTCTGGCGCCACCAACATCAAGTACCGCAACTTCAATTTGATTATTTCTGGACATAGGCACGTGATCTTCAACCGTAATTTTTATGGGTTCGTTACGGGTGTTGCGTACCGAAATTTCCCACGCATAGGCTTCGCGCATGTTGGAGGCAATTGTTCTGCGGGTGGTGAAGTCCTTTACTTTGTCACGTTTTACCACAATTCGTTTATCACGACCCAACGATACGGATAAGCTGTCCTTAATGTTGTTTGGATCAATAAATGTTTTGCCAACAAAGGTTCCTTCAAAGAAAACGTTGGCCTCGCCCGGCAGTAAATTAAAATCTTCCCACCCCACTGCCTTAGCTAACAGAAACGCATCCGCATCCAATTTGGGAGCTACCGCATACTGGTACACAGCATTCATCTCACGTTTCTGAATATCAACTAGGGTGGGTTTTGAGGCAGACGAAACGGTGTAGGGTAAGCTGATGTCAAACTCGGTGTTGAGTGAGGTTTGAATGGTTTGGGTAAAGTCTGCGTTGCTTCGCACTTCTTCGGCTACTTCCATGTTAAGTTCAGCCTTCTTATCCTCACTGACCCCAACAGCACGGTGAACAGCGCCCGTTGCGCTTATATTCTTATATGCTTGAGGTGCATAAAAATCCAGGTACCAACTGTAAAGCTCAGGCTTAACACCTCCCAGGCTTGGATTGGCCGTAGAAAGTTTAAGGCGTATATTAATCCATTCTTCACCCGTGCTTTGAAACACATTGGCTTTATAGCTTAACTGAACCGGGCTTTTCGTATTCATTGCCCGCAAGTCATACACCGGATACCAACCGGCATTACCCACAATATAATCTACTTCCAACTCAACATTAGTTGCGGTCTCTGCAGAAACACTAATCACAATTTCACTGGTATTACGGCTGTACAATTCGTTTTGTTCGCGTATCTGCTGGTTCAGTTTTACGATCCGCTCGTTAATTCTCTTAATTTTATCATCCGTTTTCATTTTGGATTGTCCAATTTCGCCCAACCTGCTGCGATAAAAATCGGCCATAGCTTTAAGTTCATTCACCGATATATTTTGATTGGCTCCACCAATTTTCTGATTGCTCAATATCATTTGCTCTTCTTTGATAAAGATATCCCTTTGATGTTGCTCCTGGGCAAGCTGATGTTTGTAAACCTCAAGCGAATCTCTTAACATCACCAACTTCTTGGGCATGTTAAACTCACTCAGGAAATTCTGGTTATGATTTATTCCAAGAATGATGATGTTTCCCTTTCCCGAAACCTGTACACTTTGCTGATCGAGTTGTGCTGTAAGACCCGATATTATCAGGTTTGTACGGCCAGCATCCACACGTGTTTTTAACTCACGTGTTACCTGGGCACGGTTCAGAAATACGGTTACGTGGCTTATTTTAGAATCAACTTGCTTTTCAGTTTGTGCAAATGCCGGAAGCATGGCTACCAGCAGGTAAATAAAAATGGTTCGCTTCATAGTGCGTTGAGTTTATTGTTAGATGCTCGTAACAGGCAAATTCCACAACGAAATTAACCTTAAAATCGTGCTGCACCATAAAATGTCTTTAGGATGGCTCAATTGCAATTATCTTTGCGCCATGACAAAAGAACACCAGTATCCGGTTAAATCTCTTCAACAATTCAGTCACGCTATTTTCAAAAAAATAGGCTGTTCGGATGAACACGCTGAATTAGCTACGGAAGTTTTGCTTTCGGCCGACCTCCGTGGTATTGATTCGCATGGCTTAGCCCGTTTATCCGGCTACGTACGATTATGGGAGGCAGGACGGATCAATGCTACACCCACTATTAAAATCGTGCATGAATCCCCCAGCACAGCCGTGGTAGATGGTGATGGCGGGTTAGGCCTGGTGGTGGCGCCTAAAGCCATGGAAATCGCCATAGCCAAAGCCAAAACAGCTGGAACCGGATGGGTGGCTGTAAAAAACTCAAACCACTTTGGTATTGCCGGCTATCATACCATGATGGCTCTGAAACATGATATGATCGGCTGGGCCATGACGAATGCAAGCCCTTTGGTAGCCCCTACCTTTTCGGTTGAACGGCTTTTGGGAACAAACCCGATTTCTATTGCCGTACCTGCTGATAAACAACCACCTTTTGTTCTTGATATGGCTACTACTACGGCTGCCAATGGTAAGCTGGAAATACTTCAGCGAAAAAATAAAGATGCTCCCTTGGGATGGATCCAAACTAAAGACGGTGCACCCTCTACCAACCCGCATGAACTGAAAGAAGGCGGTGCATTAATTCCATTAGGCAGTGATTATGAGCATGGTAGTCATAAGGGCTATGGATTAGGCGCCATGGTTGATATTTTATCTGCAGTATTGTCGGGGGCAAATTATGGACCTTGGGTTCCACCCTTCGTTGCCTTTCTCCAGCCTCCTGCTGATCCGGTAGGTGAAGGCATCGGTCATTTCTTAGGTGCCATGCGGGTGGATGCATTCCGGCCTGCAGATGAGTTCAAAAAACACATGGACAATTGGATTACACGCTTTCGTGCTGCTACAGCAGTGGAGGGGAAAGAAAGAGTATTAATACATGGCGATCCGGAACGGGAAATGCAAGTGCGCAGAAAAAAAGAGGGGGTACCACTAAATGATAAAGTAGTGGAAGACCTGAAAGTGCTCGCAAAGAAATTTACTATTGACTTTTAAAATATAAATCCGCCAATATTTACTCCAACCCTAAAAATCCATGGGTTGTAATACGGAGCAAATTCACCCGGTGCCGGGGTTTGAAAATTGAAGTTATACAACACCATAGCAAACAAAGAGGCATTTCTGCCTACAGGTTGAACGTATCCTCCACCACCAAGGAAACTGTTAAATGCCTGGCGCGTTGTTTCCAGCGAGGGATAATTAATAAACTCATAGTTTAAGTGCTCATACTCTGTCTGAATGAAAAAGCCTTGAATCACATTAAAACGCAAAAAAGGATTTATACCATAGTTATTGGCATTAACATCCTTTCCGGGTAAAACATCCTTATACTTGACAAACTGGTAGGAAAGACCCACCCCGCCCATGAATTTTCGTGTAAAAGAATATCCAATTACTGGTGACACGGCAATGTAATCCTGAAAATTATTGAAACCCATTCCAAAACCACCTCCGGTAAATACCCTTTCTTTGGCAGGAACACCCTTTAAACTATTCGCCTCGCCTTGGGCCAAGACGGCACATGTTGAAAGGACCAGCATAGTGACAATGAATAAGGCTCGCATAATAGATTTTTTATTCTTCAACGATGATAAACACGTCTTCGTTTTCCTTCTTCATTAAATATTTCTCCCGGGCGAATTTCTCTAATGACTCCCTGTCGCCAAAAAGCTCTTCACGATCTTTCTCTACTTCCTTTATTTTCTCTTCATAATAGGTCCTTTCATTCTCTAATGAGCGAAGTTTGGCCGATAGTTTATACCGCGACATAAAATCATTAGAATCGAGGAAGAGCATCCAGGTCAAAAAAATAAGCCCCGCAACAACATAGAAGTTACGAAAAAACTTGGGTATCCGGTTAAGCATAAGCGTTTAAAAAGTATTCGAAGATAGAAAATTATTATCAAGTAATAAAAAAGCCCCATTTTTGAGTGGGGCTTTTACTATCCTGTTTCAGGCTTGGATCACATCTTCTTTCCGGGAAAATAGGCTACCTCACCCAGTTCTTCTTCAATTCTGATAAGCTGATTGTACTTTGCCATCCGGTCGGAACGGGAGGCTGAACCGGTCTTAATCTGCCCGGTATTTAAAGCCACCGCAAGGTCAGCAATGGTACTGTCTTCTGTTTCCCCTGAACGGTGCGACATTACACTCTTATAGGAATTTCGTTTGGCCAGGTTAACCGCATCAATGGTTTCTGTAAGTGATCCAATCTGATTCACCTTTATCAAAATCGCGTTAGCAATGTTCTCATCTATTCCCTTTTGTAAACGCTTAACATTCGTTACAAATAAGTCATCGCCCACCAATTGTACTTTGTTACCAATTTTTTCGGTAAGGGCTTTCCAGCCTGCCCAGTCATCTTCAGCCATACCATCTTCCAGCGAAATGATGGGGTATTTCTTTGCCCAGTTCGTCCAATAGTCGGCCATTTCTAAGGGCTTCAGTTTTTTTCCGGATGACTTTTTGAAGTGATAAAGTTTTGCTTTTGAATCATAGAATTCAGAAGCAGCTGGATCCAAAGCAATAAAAATATCGGAGCCTGGCTTATACCCTGCTTTCTCTATGGCTTTTAGAACTACCTCAATGGCTTCTTCATTTGACTTAAGGTTTGGCGCAAACCCACCTTCATCTCCAACGTTGGTGGAGAGGCCCTTATCGTGTAAAACTTTTTTCAATGTATGGAAAACTGCAGCACCCATTTGAAGTGCTTCTGAAAATGTATCAGCACCTACGGGCATTACCATAAACTCCTGAAAATCGATGGCATTATCAGCATGACTTCCGCCATTAAGAATATTCATCATAGGCACAGGCAGCGTATTGGCATTCACACCTCCGATATAACGATACAAAGGAAGTCCGGCCTCCATGGCTGCGGCTTTTGCAATAGCCAATGAAACACCCAAAATGGCATTCGCACCAAGCTTACCTTTGTTGGTTGTTCCATCCAACTCTAACATAATCTTATCCAGTAGATTCTGTTCGAACACCGAAAAGCCAACAACTTCGGAAGCAATTTTTGTATTCACATTCTCCACGGCCTTCAGCACACCTTTGCCCATGTATTGTTTCTTATTGCCATCACGAAGCTCTACTGCTTCATGGGTGCCAGTCGAGGCACCAGAGGGAACAGCTGCTCGTCCATAAGCTCCGCTTGAGGTAACAACATCGACTTCAACGGTTGGATTACCACGACTATCAAGAATTTGCCGGGCATGAATGTTTTCAATTAATGACATTGCTTTAAGGTTTAGAGTTATGAATTTAAATGCTTATGAGTTATTGACCTACTGTTTGTAGCTGGCTTTGTCTTATCATCTCAACGAACTGATCGAACAGGTAACGTGAATCATGTGGACCTGGAGAAGCTTCCGGGTGATACTGAACTGAAAAGGCCTTTTTACTTTTCACACGAATACCCATAATGGTATTGTCGTTCAAGTGCAGGTGGGTTACTTCTATATTTTTATTGCCTTCAATATCTTTCTCACTTACTGCGAAACCATGGTTTTGTGAAGTCATTTCTCCCAGGCCTGTCACCAGGTTTTTAACCGGATGATTTAATCCACGGTGACCATGATGCATTTTATAGGTTGAAATTCCATTGGCCAATGCTAAAAGTTGGTGACCTAAACAAATGCCAAACACCGGTTTATCCGTTTCTAAAATCTGCCTCACCGTTTGGATAGCATATTCCATTACGGCCGGATCACCAGGACCATTTGAAAGAAAGTAACCATGAGGCTCCCAGGCTTCCATTTCAGTAATGGAAGTTTTTGCCGGAAATACTTTAATGAAACACCCTCGAGCTGCAAGATTGGTCAGAATGCTCTTCTTGATTCCAAAATCAATAGCGGCTACCTTGAAGGGTGCACCTACTTCACCCACCGTATATTCCTTTTGTGTGGATACTGCAGAAGAGAGCTCAAGGCCATCCATGGAAGGAACTTTAGTAATCTCCTTCTTCATTTCATCCGGGGTTAATTCCGATGAAACCAAGGCATTCATAGCTCCCTTATTCCTGATATAACGCACCAACATGCGCGTATCAACATCAGAAATACCGGTAATACCATGTTTCTCAAGATACTGCTGAAGGCTTTCTTTAGAAGTCAAACGGCTGAATTCCTTTGAGAAATCATTTACCACCAATCCACTGATTTTGGGTGTTTCTGATTCCTGCTCCGAAATAACGGTTCCATAGTTACCAATATGGGCCGTAGTATTGACAATGATTTGACCGAAGTAAGAGGGATCCGTATAAATTTCCTGATAACCGGTCATGCCGGTATTAAAACATATTTCACCTCCGGTAGTACCCGGTTTTCCAATTAGTGTTCCCTCCATCAGGAGGCCATCTTCCAACAGTAAGTAGGCTTTTTTGCTCACGCGATTTTGTGGTTTTACAAAAATAATCTTCAGTTGCTAAAGCTGGGACTAAACCCTCAACTTTTTTGTCACAATCGATTTAACGGGCTAGACACAAACAAAAAGGGATTGAACAACGTCCAATCCCTCTTTACTATGTGAATGCGATCAGTCACTATTCTTTCTCTTCGTCCTTTTTGGAAGCTTTCTTTGCCGGCTTTTCAGCTTTTTCTTCTGCCGTTGTTTCAGCTACCACTTCAGCGTCATCAGCCTTTTTACCTTTGGCCACACGACTTCTGCGGGTTTTAGCTTTCTTGGCAGTCCCTTCTTTCTTGTAAATGTCATTGAAATCTACCAACTCAATCAGGCACATTTCAGCATTGTCACCTAAACGAACATCAGCCATTTTAATAATACGGGTGTATCCACCCGGACGCTCCGATGTTCTGGAAGCAACTGTTCCAAATAACTCCTTCACCGATTCCTTATTCTGCAGATAAGAGAACACTGTTCTCCTCGAGTGCATCGTGTCGCTCTTTGCCTTGGTAATCAAGGGCTCAACATACTTACGTAATGCTTTTGCCTTCGCTACCGTAGTGGTAATGCGCTTGCTCAGGATGAGGGAAGAGGCCATGTTCGAAAGCAATGCGCTACGATGGCTGGCTGTTCTTCCAAGGTGGTTAATTTTCTTACCGTGTCTCATTTCAATTAATCTTCTTCAAGTTTATACTTAACCAGGTCCATACCAAATGTAAGACCCTTTTCAGCAACGAGTTGTTCTAATTCAGCCAATGATTTCTTCCCAAAGTTTCTGAATTTCATCATATCAGAAATTTCAAGTTCCACCAAATCACCGAGTGATTTAACATCAGCGGCTTTCAAGCAGTTATACGCACGAACAGATAAATCAAGATCGTGAAGCTGTGTCTTTAACAACTTACGCATATGCAACAACTCTTCATCTACCTGCTCTACTTCAGCATCTTTTCCAGTCTCAAGTTCCATCGACTTATCGGAGAATAGAGCAAAATGCTTAATAAGGATATAGGCAGCTCCTTCAAGCGCCAGCTCAGGATGAATCGAACCATCCGTCTGGATGTCAATCACCAACTTTTCATAGTCAGTCTTTTGTTCAACACGGGTATTTTCAACACTGAATTTTACGTTCTTGATAGGCGTAAAAATCGCATCAATGGGAATAAACCCAAATACTTGTTCTGTTGGCTTGTTCTCTTCGGCAGGCAGATATCCTCTTCCTTTTTCAATAGTAAGCTCTATCTCAAAATGAGCCGCCTCATCAAGATTACAAATAACATGGTCTGGGTTAAGCACTTCAAATGCAGAAGTAAACTTGGTGATATCACCAGCCTTGAACTGCTTTTGCTTTTTAATGTTGATAGTCACTTTTGTATCAAAGCCATCCGTGACTTTCTTGAAGCGAACCATCTTTAAGTTAAGGATGATCTCCGCAACATCTTCTACTACTCCTTCGATGGTAGAGAATTCATGAAGGACTCCTGGTATTTTAATACCGGTAATGGCATAACCCTCCAGGGAAGACAAAAGAATTCTGCGTAAAGCATTACCAATGGTAACACCATAGCCTTTTTCCAACGGCTTAAAAGTAAAGGTGCCGTGAAAATCATCGGCCTTTTCCATTACAACTTTATCCGGAATCTGAAATGCTAATATTGACATAATGCGTTCTGATTAATAGTTAGAATTACTTAGAATACAATTCAACGATCAACTGTTCATTGATATTCTCGGGGATATCCTGGCGCACCGGAATGTGAATGAGCTTTCCTTCCATTTCGTTACCATCCCACTCAAGCCAGGGGTATTTTTTCGCACCCTGAATAGAGAGGCTGACCGTTATAGCTTCCAGGGATTTTGATTTTTCACGTACCCCCACCTGATCCCCAGGACGAAGGGTATAAGAGGGAATATTAACAAGGTCACCATTCACAGTAATGTGCTTATGCGAAACCAGCTGACGGGCAGCTCTGCGCGTGGGTGCAATACCCAAACGGTACACTACATTGTCAAGGCGCGCCTCTAACAACTGAAGGAGTGTTTCACCAGTAATACCTTTTTTACGCGAAGCCTTATCAAAAAGCTTGGCAAACTGGCGCTCCAACAATCCATAGATGTACTTTGCTTTTTGCTTCTCGGCAAGCTGGATAGCATATTCTGATTGTTTTCTCTTTTTGCCTTTACCATGCATACCCGGTGCATAGTTCTTCTTTTGAAGAGCCTTGTTATCACCTAAGATAGGTTCTCCAAATCTTCTTGAAATTCTAGCTCTTGGGCCTGTGTATCGTGCCATTTTCTTTTTTGATTTTAGATTGTTGATTTCAGATTTTACTTTCCTCGATCGTCAATCGTTTTCTTTTATCTATAATTATACTCTTCTCTTCTTTGGAGGTCTGCAACCATTGTGCGGAAGTGGTGTCATATCCCTGATGGTAGTAACTTCAATTCCAGCGGATTGAATGGTACGGATAGCAGACTCACGACCTGATCCAGGGCCTTTCACAAACACCTCAACTTTTCTCAAGCCAAGTTCAAAAGCCTTTGAAGCACAATCCTGTGCCGCTACCTGAGCAGCATAAGGCGTGTTTTTCTTTGAGCCTTTAAAGCCCATTTTTCCGGCCGATGCCCATGTAATAACCTGACCTGTTGAGTTGGTCATAGAGATTACGATATTGTTGAACGTAGCGTGAATATGAGCCTGACCTACGGCCTCGACCTGTACTACGCGTTTCTTGGCTTTATCTTTTCGTTTTTCTGAGGACATTTCGCTTAATTATTTATATCCAGATCAATGATTATCCTTTTGTAGCCTTCTTCTTATTCGCTACTGTCTTACGCTTTCCTTTACGGGTACGTGCGTTGTTCTTGGTGGTTTGACCCCGAACAGGCAATCCCTTACGGTGACGCAGACCTCTGTAGCAACCAATATCCATCAGTCGCTTAATGCTTAACTGAACTTCCGAGCGAAGCGCACCTTCTACCCTTATCCCTTCTGTGATGATAGAACGGATTGCATTGGATTCTTCATCGGTCCAATCCTTTGCCTTCTTGCTCCATTCTACACCGGCACCGGTTAAAATTTTCTGAGCGGTTCTTCTGCCAATACCATAGATATAGGTCAGGCTGATCTCACCCCTTTTGTTATCCGGAATATCGACACCTTGTATCCTTGCCATGTTGTTAAATTATCGGTTTCAATTTATAATGCTTCTCAATAAAACTGAAGACTACCCCTGTCTTTGTTTATAACGTGGGTTCTTCTTGTTAATCACATACAACTTGCCTTTGCGTCTGATAATTTTACAGTCAGCGCTACGCTTTTTTATGGATG
>CAZQXC010000024.1:0-23689 GCA_964597075.1 uncultured Roseivirgaceae bacterium
CATCGCCATTGGGATTACCAATTACATTTACAAGTTCGTGATTGCCATTGCCCTCACCCCGCTTATTTATTTGGGGCATATGTTAATTGACCGCTATCTAGGCAAACAAAATGTTGAAAAAGTAACAGAAGAAGCTGCAACCAAAAGTAAGGGATTCTTTTAATCAACCCGCTTTCGCCTGATATTATCACAGATTATGGCAGTAGCCACAGCCGCGTTTAACGATTCGGCTTTACCAAAACGTGGAATGGTTACCCTGCGTGTTACCCGTTTTTCAACAGCCGTAGAAATTCCTTGTGCTTCATTGCCTATGACAATGATACCACCGGTACCAAAATCCACTTCATGAATACTCGCTCCATCCATAAAAGTACCCAGAATGGGAACCGTGGCTTGTTTAAGAAATCCGGCCAAGTCAGTGTAATACACCTGTACACGCGTAAATGACCCCATACTGGCATGAATAACCTTGGGGTTGTAGAATTCGGTAGTATCGTTGGATGCGATGATCTTTGATATTCCATACCAGTCGGCAGTCCGGATAATAGTCCCCAGGTTGCCAGGGTCACGGATGTCATCCAACATCACTGCAAACTCATGCTCATTCACTTCTAACGGAAGGTTAGGCTTCATCCTGGCAATGGCCAAAGCTGAGTTATTCGTCTTAAATTCACCCACCGAAGCCAGGGTACTCTCCTTCTCCTCAATAAGCTCACCTGAAAAGTCTGATAACAGCAACTTGCTATGATCCATAAACTCCTGCGTGGCCACCACCGTCTCCGTGATAAAATCTGATGCCAGCAGTTCCAGCACGCTCTTTGCCCCTTCCACCACAAAACGTTGCTCCGATTGACGGTATTTCTTTACTTGCAAGGATTTAATAAACTTAGCGCGGGCTTTAGAAAGCATTTTTGTTTGCCATTGAACTTCTCGAAAATTAGATATTATTTTTTCATTATCACCATATCCTTGGTGATGACCGGGTGTTTAGGAACCAGGCACCTGAAAGAAGATGAGAAAATGCTGTACAAGCAAAAGATAACCCCAAAAAAGCTAAGCACTTCATCCATGAAAGATTTGTATGTGCTTGAGTCTAACAAGAAAATGCTGGGGCTCCCCATTCATTTTCTGGTAGAAATGTACTACTTCGGAGAAAAGCGATTTAAACCAGAAAAGATCGAGAATAAAATTTCGAAAATTGAAGATAAGTTCAATGCAAAAATAAAAAAGACCCAATCTGAAAAGAAAGTACTTAATCTTGAATTTAAAAAACGCAATAAAACGGAAGCGTTAAAAGACGAGCTGGAAAACGGAAATATCTGGATGAAATGGGGCGAACCACTTTCCGTATTTGACAGTACAAAAGTTCAGCTCACCGTAGAGAAGCTAAGTGATTACCTTTTCAACAGGGGGTACTTCTTGAATTCGGTGGAGTACACAGCAGCAGGCATTGGAAAACGAAAAATCAATATTGATTACACTATTATTCCGGGAAATCGATATACACTGGATACCATTATATACCGGGTTCCAGATTCAACCATCCATCATCATTTATATACCACACAACAATCCAGTCATTTACAAAGTGGAAATCCGTATGATCAGAATGACTTTTCAAAGGAAAGAGAACGCATAGACTTGCTTCTAAAAAGCAATGGCTATTATGATTTCAGCAGACAATACATTGAATTTGATGTTGACACCAGCTATAAAGAAAACAACAAAATAGCCGTTCGTGTCATCATTAATAACCCGTCCAAAAGAGGGTACCACAAGAAATTTATCATTGATGAGGTCCACTTTACTACCGATGCCGGTGTAAGTCTACAAGGAATTACCCGTACTAAGGAAATGCATCGGGGTACCGAATTTGAATACCACAAAAGACAATACAGTACGAAAATACTTAGTCAGCGTATATTCATACATCCAGGTGAGTTATATGATCGTGAACAAACCTTTGATACGCAACGCCAGCTGGCTAACCTTGATAATTTTAAATTTGTAAATATTAACTACGATACCACAGGAGGAAAATTTATTGCCAACATCTTTACCAATCCTCAGGAAAGATACCAATGGTCTAATGAAGTAGGCCTGAGCGTAACACAAGGCTTTCCGGGTCCATACTATAACCTAAACCTCAAAAAGCGAAACATCTTCCGTGGACTTGAGAATTTTGAAATCAACGGAAGGATTGGCTATGAAGGAGTTGCTTCCGCAACAGAAACAAACAACGTATACCAGAGTATAGATGCGGGAATAAATGCATCTATCATTTTTCCACAATTTCTGATGCCGTTAAAAGAGGAAGTTCGCTACAAGCTCGGCCGCTTAAATCCACGAACACGCGCTTTGGTAGGCTTTAACTACACCGACCGACCTGAATATATACGTTCTGCCACCACTTTTAACTATATCTACAGTTGGGAGAATCGCAGAATACGAAGATTTGATTTAACACTTGTCAACCTGAATATTATTAATTCAAAAACCGATAGTGCGTTTCAGAAATTGTTGGATGACTTATTCATCAATGAAGGCAATACTCTTTTTCGAACGTTTGAACCTTCTTTTGTAAGCAGCATTATTTTTAATATGTCCTGGAACCATAGGAACTATGGAAACTATGATGAAAATTCAGTCTTTTTCCGATGGTCTATTGAAAGTGGGGGTACATTTCAAGACCTCTTTCAGTTTCCGATAGTGGAACGGCAGCAACTTCAGGAATTTCAATATTTACGTGTGAGTGCCGACTTAAGAAGCCTGACCATTATTGATCGGAATACGGTATTAGCCAAACGGCTAAATGCGGGTCTTGGCTATTCCTACGAGGATAATAAAGTTTTACCCTATGAAAAATACTTCTTTGCCGGAGGAAGTAACAGTGTACGTGCCTGGCGGCCCCGTAGATTAGGGCCAGGAAGTTTCAGGCCACCTGAAAGTACTGACCCGGAAGGGGATGGATTATATGATTACCAGACTGAACAACCCGGTGAAGTTATCCTGGAAGGAAGTATTGAATTACGAAGAAAACTATTTGGCTTTGTTGAAGGCGCAGTATTCCTGGATGCCGGAAACGTATGGACCATTGACCCCCGCACCTTAAGTGACACCGAAGGAAATGTGATAGAGAACGGAAACTCTCAATTTAAACTAAAGGAATTCTACAAGGAGCTTGGCGTAGGAACCGGATTCGGATTTCGATTCAATTTTTCATTCCTCATAATGCGTTTCGATGTGGGTTTAAAAGTTTATGATCCCGCCAGGCTTGAGGGCGATCGGTTCGTGCTTGACAAAGTGAAGTTTTTCAGGCCTTTCGGAATCAATCGCGAGCCGGTGATTTACAATGTTGGTGTTGGTTTTCCTTTTTAGAATTTACTGATCTCCGCTAGTAGGCCAACAACGTTGCCAATTCACGTTCTACTTTCCCGGCACTGGGCAGCATCATTTTTTCAAGATCAACATTTAACGGTACGGCAGGTAAATTTTCCGCGCCCAATGTCCATACCGGTGCATCCAAATCTTTAAAGCATTCGAGTTGTATTCTTCCAGCCAACGATTCTGCAAAGGAATTCATAAGTGGTTCTTCGGTAAGTACAAAAGCCCGGTTATGCTTTTTCACCGATAAGGTTATGGCCTCCCAATCAATGGGATTAAGTGACCGGAGGTCAAGAATTTCAACCCGGTTAGGAAAGGATTTGGTTGCCTCTTTAGCCCAATAAACGCCCATACCATACGTGATGATCACGGCAGACTCACCGGTATTAATCTTATCACCGGATGCCTCCTGAATAACATTCGCCTTGCCCAACGGAATTATATAATCTTCATCAGGTTCTATCGTTTTTGCCTCCAATGTTCCAGGAACCTTACTCCAATACAATCCCTTGTGTTCGAGCAACACCACAGGATTCGGATCATAGAAAGAAGCTTTGAGCAAACCCTTCATATCAGCAGCATTGGAAGGATACACAACCTTAATGCCTCGTATGGTCAACAATGTTGATTCAATACTGCCTGAGTGGTACGGTCCACCCCCACCATACGCACCAATGGGCACGCGAATAAGGGCCTGTATTGGAAATTTTCCTTTCGATAAATAGCAACTCTTCGATAACTCCTCTACGAGCTGGTTAATGGCCGGCCATATGTAATCGGCAAACTGAATTTCCACGATAGGCTTGGCACCCACTGCCGACATGCCCGCAGTAGAGCCAACAATGTAAGCCTCCTGAATAGGGGTATTAAACACCCGATGATCACCGTACTTTTCGGCCAGCGTTGCAGCCTCCCGAAAAACACCACCTAACCTCCTGCCAACATCCTGACCGTAGAATAAAGCCTCGGGGTGTTTATGCAGAATTTCATCCACTGCATGAAGTGCAGCATCTACCATAATAACTTTATCCGCTCCTTTGGGTGATCGCTCACCCTTCTCTTCTGTAACGAGTGTAGGCGCAAACTCATGCGAATTAAAATCATTAACATCAGGATCAGCAGCTTCTAACGCACGCTTATAATCATGCGCGACTTTATCATACGCTGTTTGTTGTATGTCACTTAATGTTTTTTGGGTTTCACCGGAGGCTTTTAACCATTGTTCAAATTTTATAATCGGGTCATTCTGCTGATGAACATCAAGATCCTCACCCCTGTACCATTCTTTACGCACACCCGATGTGTGATGACCCAGTAAGGGACATTTTGCATGAACAAGAATGGGTGAACGATTCTTGCGAACAAAAGCAATAGCTTTCTTCATGCCTTTATACGAATCAATAAAATCAGAACCATCCACACGCATCCGCTCCATGCCTTTAAAACCGGCTGCATACTCATAAGCATCCATGGCGCGCATCTCGTCACCGGTAGCTGAAATTCCCCAACCATTATCCTGCACCAGGTAAATGATGGGCATTTTTTTCAACACCGCCATTTGAAAGGCCTCTGCCACTTCACCCTCGGTTACGGAACCATCACCTAGTGAGCAGAGTACGATAGGATTATTTTTTCCTTTTAAAATATGTTGCGATTCCAGATACGAAATACCATGCGCCATGCCTGTGGCCGGTATAGCTTGCATGCCCGTAGCGGAACTCTGGTGGGGTATAACCGGAAAACCGTCACGCCTTAACGAGGGATGTCCGTAATATGAGCGGCCGCCCGAAAATGGATCGTCACGTTTGGCCATAAGTTGAAGCATAAGTTCATAAGGCTCCATCCCTATGGCCAGCAGAATAGACTCGTCACGGTAATACAAGGAAGCGTAATCGCAAGGCTTTAACTGTAGCCCGATGGCGAGTTGAATAGCCTCATGCCCGCGTGATGTACTATGCACATATTTGCTGCAAACCTCGCGGTTCTCATCATAGGTTTCAGCCATACGCTTGGCCGTACACATAAGCTCATAAGCTTTGAGCAAAACCGACCGATCCATACGGGGTTTCTGGGGCACACGCTTCTCCTTCACATGTTCTGATTCAGCCATAAAAATAGTATACGGGTTGACGCTTAAAGATAAGGAATTTGAAAAATAGAAATATTAGTTTGGAACCAGTACTTCTATCTCCTCTATTCTAGAAAAATCTGAACTATTAAATGTTGCAATCTTATTAATCCCAGCCGATAAAGCTATTGAAACAATATCAAAGTCATGTATTTTAAGGCCCTTTGGATTGTACTTTCTAACTAATCGATGAAGAATTTCACTACTCAGAACACTTGGATAAAGTACAACAGCCAATCGAATAAACTCCTCCAAATCATTTCCAGCCTCATGTGGTGCTAGAGCAGGTTTATCACCCCTTGTTACAACGGAAAAATATTCAACAAGATTTTTTGATGTTGTGAATAACTCATCATGATGCTCAATAAAATCTAAAGCTTCCAAATGGAATTTAGAAGAACGATCCTTTGCATAGACAAGGATATTCGTATCAAGAACAATTTTACTCATAGGCAGAAGTACGGAGATCGGTATTATCTAACTTACCCCCCATATCTCTCAGCGTGATTTTAACTTTGTGCGATCGTTTAGTGTACTTACCTAAACCTTTAATAAGGGCATAGGCCTCTTGAAGAAGACTATCACTTAATTTATCAATTTCCTGCTTGATTAGTTCTTTTGTAATCATCTACACAAAGATAAATCAATTATGGAGGATTCTAAATCCATCATTCGCCAAAACTTGATAAAAATCAATCCAATATATGACAATCATCATAGTTTTTCTCGATCCTTGAAATCACATTCGTACCAGCAAAAGTTCTTGTTAAAACTAAAAAATAAAGGAGGTAATTATGACACTGCTTAAGTCACCAGTGTTACCCAACTTGTTCACGGACAAGTGGTTGTCTGATTTCTTCGATAACGACCGTTTCTTTGATGCAGACTGGATGAAAAGGATTCAGGTCGTTCCTGCAGTTAACGTAAAAGAACTGGAAAAAGGATTTGAAATTGAAATGGCCGCTCCTGGAATGACCAAAAAAGATTTCCACATCAACATTGAGAACGGGATGTTGAGCATCTTCACCGAAAAGAAAGAAGAAAAAGAAGTGAAGGAAGAAAACTACACCCGTAAGGAATTTAACTACACCAATTTCACACGTTCCTTCAACCTGCCTGAAAATGTAAATCCAGACAGAATTGAAGCTCAATACGAAGATGGAATACTCAGGATTATGATTGCGAAAAAAGCATTAACTCCTGATAAACCCATGAAAATGATAGAAGTGAAGTAGGTTTAGCGTTTAGGTAAAAACGATGCGTGTCCACCGCACGGTTTAACGGGATCACAAAGCATCCCAACCAGTCAACAAGGGGTACGGTTTGATAGGTTATGCGCAAAGTTTGGAAGTCCTGGCAGAAATGTCAGGACTTTTTTTTAGATAAAACTATTCCTTCTCAGTCACATCATCGAGGCTTGCAAATTTTCGCCCCAGGCCTGAGACGGAAGCAACATTGAAAAACCCAACTGCTTTCTTACCAGTTGGATTCACATTGCTGATGTTAGTGGAGACATTTGCCAGTGGCGTGGAGAATAATTCCGAAAAGCCACCGGGCCTGTCCGTCTGAACAACCACTTGGGTTAAAAAATCAAATGATGCATCCGAGAGGGAATGAAGTTCAACATACAGTGAGTCGCCTACTACATAGGGTGAAAGAAAATTATTGTTTTCATCCTGATCGAAAGGATTAATGGAAGTGCGGATAGGCGCAATAAAAACAATACCCGAGAAATTACTTCCGCGGCTAAAACCCGCATCATAAGCCAGGACAATATCAGATGGCTTATTTAATAGCGCTGCATTTTTATACGTTTTAATCCAATAGGTATCACCCGGTTCAAGCGGATCGGTGGCCCAGAATTCGGCCAGGAATAAATCGGTGACAAACTGATTGCCCTCCTGGAGTTGAAAGGTAATGCTATCGATAGGAGGAACTCTGCCCATTCGCGTTGTGGAAACATAGGACTCTCCTTCTGCAGAAATCCTTAGTGTGTAGGTAAGCCCAGTCTCACCAAAAAATTCACCCAGCCCGGGTGTCCAGCTATAGGCACCTGGCTCAGTGTCACTTTCCAGAAAAGTATAAAATTCCCCATTACTATCTTCAATCGTAACCGTTGCACCCAAAACTCCCGAAGGAAGTGAATTGTCAAAATACGATTGTGTCTTCGTGAGCTTGATCACCTGAGGCTCCTTCTTATTTGTAATCCATGCATCAACTACAAGCACTGGTGTTGCGGGCTGAAGCGTGGGATCAATAATGGTTTCACACGCTAACAAGATTACCGCACTGATCAAAATAACTGGAAGCCATCTCCAAAATCTTGGGGTCATCGCGGGCAATGACCCACGATCCACTTTTAAGCTTTGAATTTTGAGATTCCGGCCTGCCTTTGCCGCAGGCAGGCTCAAGGCCGGAATGACTGATGAATTCAGTTGGATTTTTGAGATGATTTCTATATTAAAAATATTTTTCATAGGCACGTCTTAGAAATGAAAATTATAAGATATGGCCGGCACTACTGAACCGATAATGGAAAGCTGTGTGGCCTGGCTGTCAATAGGCTGACCGGCAGGCACCCGCTCATCAGCCTGTGAAAAGTAAATAGAGAATGGATTTTTTCTTCCATAAACATTGTACAAACCAAAAACCCAATAATCTGTATTCTTCCTAACCTTTCCGTTTTTCTTCACCGTTTTACCTTCCAGCCTTGCGCTGATATCCAACCGATGAAAGGCAGGTATGCGAACATTATTTCTGGATTCAGTTTCATTGTAAGGAATAAGAATTCCCTGCAGTATGTACCGCGAAGTAGGAAAGGTTGTTGGTGTTCCGGATAGCAGCGTGAAATTAGCAGACAGTGACAATCTGTTTGACACATCGTAAAAGCCGGTTAATTTAAGATTATGGGTTTGATCAAAACGAGTTGGATACCAATTCCCCTTGTTTATTCCTTCTACCTGAAGTTCTGTGCGACCCAGCGTATAGGCTACCCATCCGTTAAACTTGCCCATTTTCTTTTGAAGGTAAAACTCCAATCCATACGCTCTTCCAATACCGTTTAACAGGTCACCTTCCAGAAATTCATTGATTAACAAGTCTGCTCCATCGATGTAATCAATCTGATTTTTCGTATCACGGTAATATGCTTCCACCGAAAATTCAAAACTCTTTTCTTTACCCAGGTCTGCGAAATACCCCAACGTATATTGATCACCAAGTTCAGGCCTGATATTGTTAGAGCTGGGTGTCCACACATCCAGCGGATTAGATGCGGTGGTGTTGGAGATCAAATGGAGGTATTGAGCCATGCGGATATAACTTGCCTTCAATGAACTATTGGCAGAAAGCTGCATCTTAACCGATAAACGCGGTTCAAAATTTCCATACTCACTCATCACCTCACCTTGATCATAGGGAGTTATCTCAGCAGGAATTCTTCGTACTCCTGCAGTGGTGTCGTTATAAGTAATCTGATTTCCCGGACCAAAACCCCAGAAGTAAGAATACCGCAAACCGTACTCTACTGAAAAAGTCTCATTAATCCGCTGATTATTGCTGATATACACAGCCGCCTCCAGGTTGTACTTCCGAGGCAGACTAATATCTACCACATCACCGCTGGAGGCACCGGAAGCCGTGGCGGGTTCAAAGCTGTAATAATTCCCTTCAGCTCCGAAAGAAACTTCATTTTCACTATTGATGAAATAACTGAACGTAGGTTTAAAGGTATAGTTGGTTATAGATGACTTCCATTTGAAGAAATCGCGGTCATCTTCCCCAAACTGAAGCGAGTAATCGTATTTACTGTAAATACCAGAAAAATTAGCAAAGAGCCTGTCATTCAAAATAGAATTCCAGCGCAATGTTGCCGTGTTGTTCCCCCACGAAAATCCCTGGTTCTTATCAAAGAAAAAGATATCACGACCGGTATAACCGGATAAATACAACCGGTTCCTTTCATTGAAATTATAGTTAGCCTTACCGGTTAGGTCATAAAAATTAAGCCGGGCTCCGTCCTGCAAAACATCTACAAAGGGTCGCGCCAATACATCGATATACGACCGTCTGCCGGCCACAATGAACGAACCTTTATTTTTTAACATGGGGCCTTCAAAAGCCAGGCGACTAAAGATCGTACCCACCCCGCCATTTACTTCATAGTCTTTGTTGTTCCCTTCTTTCATCCGCACATCCAGCAAGGAAGAAATTCTTCCGCCAAATTGTGCAGGCACAGCGCCTTTATAAAGTTTAACATCCTTAACGGCATCCGGATTAAAAACAGAGAAAAACCCAAGTAAATGAGAGGAATTGTATACGGAGGCTTCATCCAATAAAATTAGGTTTTGCCCCACGTTACCACCCCGAACATTAAAACCGGATGCACCCTCCCCTACGGTAGCCACACCCGGAAGTTGTTGTAAGCTTTTAATTACATCGACCTCACCTAAAAAGGCAGGTATCTTGCTGATGGTTTTAATGTCTACTTTATTTACACTCATCTCAACGGATTGTACTGTTGATCGATCAACCGATCCGCTGATCACTACCTCCTCAAGTTGTTTGCTTTGCGAACGCAATTCAATATCCAGGCGTACGTTCTCAACAAGTGAAACTGGTCGCAACTCAGTAGTATATCCTACATAGGAAAACTCAAAGTCGTAATTGCCTTTGGTTAATGTTATCGAATAAAACCCGTAAACATTGGTTGTGGCTCCTGTTTTTAAAGCGGGAATATAAACAGTAGCACCAATGAGCACTTCACCGTCTGCTGCATCTTTAAGGTAACCACTGACGGTAGCTTTTTCCTGTCCAAAAGAAAAAATAGTTGCAAAGACGAAGATAAAAAGTAGGGATTTGACTTTCATACGTTGATATGTCGGTTGTTAACACAAAATGTTACGGAGATGTTCGAAAATAGCCTTGCAAAGAGTAAAATCTTATCATAAGAAATAGCCATAATACGTTAAATAATTTTGAAGCTTTCCGGTAAATCAGTAGGTTAGAAAAAAAACAATATGCCATTGAAATTTGTCTCCATCCTTCTACTCGCTACTACCGGTGTTTTAGCGCAATCGCAGAAAATAACACCGAATAAAAAATCAGTAATTCAATCCATTGAAACCCAATCATCAAAACTTATAGAAACCAGCGATAAAATATGGGCACAAGCCGAGATTGCCTTCCAGGAAACGCAATCGTATGCCCTGTTGGCCGATTATGCGGAAACTAATGGTTTTACCGTAGAACGCGGTGTGGCTGAAATACCCACCGCATTTGTGGCCACCTACGGAAGCGGCAGTCCGGTTATTGGCATATTGGGAGAGTTTGATGCGTTACCCGGCTTATCACAAAAAGCAGTGCCGCATAAAGATCCGCTCGTACCCGGAAAACCCGGCCATGGTTGCGGACATAATTTGTTTGGAACGGCCAGCTTAGGTGCGGCCATCGCAGTAAAAGAACTTATTGAACAAGGCAAGCTGAAAGGCACCGTCAAATTTTTCGGAACGCCAGCAGAAGAAAAGTTCTTTGGCAAATTGTGGATGATACGCGCAGGGCTGTTTAAGGATGTAGATGTAGTCATGGACTGGCATCCGGGAGCTGAAACGAAAGCCGCAGTACAAACCGGACTTGCCCTGGTAGATTTTACTGTAGAATTTAACGGTCAGGCTGCGCATGCTTCTGCTGATCCCTGGAACGGAAGAAGTGCATCCGATGCCCTGGAATTATATACCAACGGCATCAACTATTATCGCGAGCACATAAAGCCAACCGTGCGCATTCATTACCACATACAAGATGGTGGCCAGGTGGTGAATGTGGTTCCGGATTATTCAAGACTCTGGGTTCGTGTGCGCGATGTAAATCGGGACGGCATGAATGTAGTCTTTGACCGCGTAAAAAAGATGGCTGAGGGCGCTGCTATAATGGCCAATGTGGATTATAAAGTAAACCTGGTTTCTGGTATTTATGAAGTACTGGTAAACCGAACCGGTGCGGGTTATATTCAAAAAAACCTGGAATTTCTTGGACCAATCACATACACACCAGATGAAGTAACCTTCGCAAAAAAAATTCAGGAGGCCACCGGCAAACCACAAGTTGGCTTGCACAGTAAAGTTGAACCCATGGAGGAAACGTTGGAGAATGCCGGGGGTGGATCAAGCGATGTAGGTGATGTAAGTTGGGTTGTGCCGGTGATTCGGTTAAGTGCCGCCACTGCACCTATCGGTACACCATGGCACTCGTGGGCCGTGGTGGCGTGTGGCGGTATGTCCATCGGGCACAAGGGTATGTTGCATGCTTCCAAAGCACTGGCCTTAACGATGGTCGACTTATTTGAAGACCCTAAAAAAGTAGAAGCCGTTAAAGCTGAGTTCAAACAACGCAAGGGCGACCATGTTTATTCAGGCCTGGTGCCAGACGGACCACCACCGATTGGTAAGGAATGAAAACGGAATACGTAACCGATCAATCGCTGGGAGAGGAAATTGCCAACAGCATCAGTCACGGACTGGGAGCGGTTGGCGGAATTGTTGTCATCCCCTTTCTCATCATCAATGCCATACCCTACGGAGCAGGCGCCATCGTGGGTGCATCGGTGTTTGGTGCGGCCATTATTATCATGTACCTGAGCTCAACTTTGTACCATGCGTTTCCGGTAAGCCGGGTTAAAAAGCTTTTCCAGATTTTTGATCACAGCGCCATTTATGTGTTGATAGCCGGTACCTATACGCCATTTGCATTGGGTGTTTTACAGGGCTTTTGGGGTTGGGTAATGTTAACGGTTATGTGGACGTTAGCCGCTGCCGGTATAGTATTCAAATCCATGGCAGGCACACGCAAGAATGTTCTCTCCACGATTTTATATGTGGTTATGGGTTGGATGGGCATACTGATGATTAAGCCGCTTGTTGCCAACATGGAGCGCGAAGGATTGTACTGGCTGCTTGCTGGCGGAGTTTCCTATACCGTTGGTGTTATCTTTTACCTGATGAAAAAATTACCCTACGCCCATTTTATCTGGCACTTGTTTGTGTTGGGTGGTACGGCTTGTCATGTGGTGACGGTGATGCGGTTTGCGAATTGATACAAAAAACCTCAGCGACCCTTAGTCGGGAACTCAGGGAATTGAAAAGAAATAATTACTTACCAGGAAAAGTAAACGAAACTGAAGCTCCGATCGAACTTGCCGAAAATGATTCACCGGTTTCATCCTCATAGCTAATAGCCGTGTAGGTTAACGCAATCCATTTGTAACCAAACTCAAACCGCGGACCAATTGTGCTTGTATAGGCAACATCAGGAACAAAACCATCACCTTTTAATTTCGGATTTAGATGAGACGTAATACCAACTCCTAATCGGAAATCGTCATTTATTTTCCAGAAAGGTGTTAACTGGATAGGGTACCTTGTTAAACGAATATTGGCGTTATCGGCAGCTGTTGTATTATATTTTATTCCTATGGTGGTACGGAGCATAAGGCCTTTCACTTTTGAGAATTGAAATTCTCCACCAAATGCCACGTACCCACCCTGCCCCGCCCGCATGGTTTGATCTTCACCGTTGGTAAAGAAAACTTTAAGGATTTCATCGCCACCATATTCTATGCCACCTTCAATTAGAAACTTAGCGATTACTGGTTTTTCAGTTTGTTGAGCGCTAACCTGAACTGAAGTCAATATAAGACCCAGAAGTAAAACAAAAAGTAACTTTTTCATATTGGACGAATTAAAACGGGCGAATATAGATAAATACATGAATCCCGATAAACAGGCTACTATTATTTTTTGATTACGTAAAAGTTGGTTTTTGCACTTCAGAATCTTGAAGGCTCTTCGTCCCTACAAAGGTTACACTGATGGGGTTGAATTTAAAAACTCACGCCTTCTTAAAGATTAAATACAACAATAAGCAGGTTGCCTGAATAATCTAGATTACCTTAAATATTCGCTCACTTTTGAAATAATCTTTTGTTGAGTGGATTTCCAAGTTTGATTTTTTAAACTCACCGGATCGTCATCTTCTTCAGCATCAACAAAGTAGCTAATTGCCTGGGGTACTGTAATCATCAAATTCTGTGTGGAGTACTTTTGTTGATGAAAATGGATAAAGTCATCAACTGAATAATGACTCAATAGCTCTGCTATATCCCAGAAATCCTTTTTTCGTCCTCGCTGTAGTACCGCCTGCACTTTCATAGCAACGATGTCTTCACCTGAAAACATTCGTATGCCATCTACCACTGTAATTGGACGTATAAGTGGGTGAGGGTAAAAAATAAGATCAACTTTAACATTGTCGATAAAACAAAAAATTCCGAATTTGGATGTACTGGTTCGAATATCAACTAGTTTACCAAATTTCAGTTTAAGCTCATTTATGATTTGGTCATTGTCGAAAGATTCGTTAGAAAACAAATCCAAATCAACAGACTTCCGATGACCCAATAAGAGAGAAAGCGCGGTTCCCCCAACAAGTGAAAATCCTCTGAGTGCTGGAACTTTAAGTAATTCTTCTAATATGGATAATGTGTGGGGTTCAACCGTCTTAATGTGTAGCATCTAAATTCATTTACAGGCCGATTAATCACTGCACTTGCGAGGTACATCGTAACTTCGGGCAAAAATTTGGCGTTGAGAAGCACTTCGCCTACTTTCTCATCCCCATAATACCTTCTGCAATTCCGAATATCCTGAACATCTCCTCGTTCAAAAACCCGCTCAATTACAAATCGAGCTTTTGCATCGTAATCAATTTTATCAAAATCAACATCCCAGAAGATACGCCTGTCAAATATGGGGTTCACCGATACCATGATTCAAAGTTAACAATTGAATTCTAAAGTCGCAGATCATAAAAATATTCCCTTATACATCTATGTTCTCGCAGAGTCTCTCGAAGAGGACTCTGCGCTTTCCACACTTTTTTCTTACCAATTCCTTTCCGCAAAGCTATGAAAAAAGAGAATAATAGAATTAGTTCAAAATATACTTGGTAGTATAAGGCATCTCCACAGTTTCAAGCAGACTTCCGGCAGTCGAAAAAATCTTTAATGCTGATCCACCGGTAACGATCACGTTTGTCTGTTCATCGTACATAATAGGTCCTTGTATTTGTTCTCCGGTTTTACTCAAAGATGTATACTGACCGGATGAAAGATCAATTTTACCAAGCGTAAATTGAGTAAGGGAAGGCTGAGCATTGGAGCGTAACACGTAAAGAGTATTATCCTTCGCACTATAGGTCATGGGATCCGACCCTATACCGGGTGGTTTTGTTACTGTAGCTTCTAACGATTGAGTATTCAGAATAAAGTAACCAGTATTTACAAAAACAAGCAGCTGATTCTCGTCTAAAAAGATAAATTGCTGACATGGTGGTACTTCAATAGAATCAATAACCGTATTTGAACCTAAGTCCATCACCTTAATGAATGAACCGACATTTTCAATAATAACATTGTAGAATAATCGATTGCCTACTACTTTAGCAGCTCGCATTTCCCTAACATTCTCTTCTGTTATGCTATCCTGTAAAACCAAATTCTCATCATATATTTTTATGTAGGATAGATAGTTACCTACATCGGTATTATATTCTGAAAAGCTTAAAATAACCTTTCCGTGAGAAGATTCCATATACGCTTGTGAATAACTCCAGGTATTGACTTCCTTAAGTTGTGTACCGGTAGCCAAGTCAATTTTTCGAAGTTTCAAAGGAGAAAACCCAGTGTGCATATACATATGGTTTCCACTTTTTAGTGCACCATAAACCGGGCTTGGTGCCATGGAATTAACGGTAAAAGATTGTTCCGTTAGTATGTCTTCAGGGTAGTCGTACAATGAAATATTTGCCTTCCCACCAACTTCATTTATAATAATAAACTGTGAGCTATTAATCTTATCATCGCTCCCGCAAGAAAGCAGTATAAGTGATAAACAAAGAAGTACGTGGATAATTCTCATTTTTTTTGCAGTAAAATACAGTCTTCCTAATTTAAAGTCACCCAGACTTTTAGTTTTTATTAGATACTTTTCAATGCTTTCGTAATCGATCTTTATACACCCCCTCATCAAACCCCAACGCCAATACCTTGCCATTCTCCTCAATCAACGGCCGCTTAATCACACTCGTCTTTTCTATCATCAATGCAATGGCAGCTTTTTCGGTGGTGATTTTCTTCTGCATAGCTTCATCCAACTGGCGCCAGGTGGTGCCGCGTTTGTTTACCACGCTCTCCCACCCGACCTGTTTACTCCAGGCTTTAAGTTTGGCTTCGGTAATGCCTTTCGATTTGTAATCGTGAAAGTCAAATTCAATTTTATTCTTTTTCAGCCAATCGATCGCTGATTTAACCGTGTTGCAGTTTTTTATTCCGTAAACCGTCATGCAATGTTAGATTTTTGATTTCAGATATCAGATTTTAAAACCTGTTCAATATAAGCATCCACCTGCTGTTCCAAAACCGTTAACGGTACAGAACCATTTTGAAGAATCGCTTCATGGAACTCGCCAATGTTGAATTTGTCTCCCAGCGTTTCTTCTGCCTTTTTTCGTAGGGCCTTAATTTTGATTTCGCCAATCTTATAACTCAACGCCTGGCCCGGCCAACCGATATACCGATCAATTTCTGTGGTTACTTCGTGAATGGATAAGGCCGTGTTTTCTGATAGATACGCAAGCGCTTGTTGGCGTGTCCAACCTTTATAGTGAATACCGGTATCTACTACCAACCGGCAGGCACGCCACATCTCATACGTGTATCGGCCAAACCAATCATAAGGCGTGGTGTACATGCCCATCTCTTCGCCCAGGTATTCGCTGTACAAACCCCAGCCTTCACCAAAGGCACTGATGTAATACTGATTTCTAAAGCGAGGCATGTCCTTCAACTCGGCTGCCAACGAAATTTGCAGGTGATGGCCCGGCACGGCTTCATGCAAAGTAAGTGCGGGTAATGTATATAACGTTCGGCTATTTAAGTTATAGGTATTCACCCAATAGATACCCGCACGTTTACTTTCCCATGATCCGCCCACATATCGGCCACCCGTATAGGTTGGCGCAATATTATCCGGCACAGGCTCAACGGTAAAGGGCAAGGTGTACAGCGTGTTAAACAATTTTGGGAGTTGGGCTTCCGCACGCTTGCTCAACCAGGCAGCATAGTTCAACAACTCCTGAGGAGTTTTGGCGTAAAACTGCGGATCGGTCCGAAGAAATTTTAAGAAATCAGAAAATGAGCCCGTAAACTTCACTTCTTTAATTATATCATCCATGGCTGCCCTGATGCGCGCCACTTCCTGCAAGCCGAGATTATGCACCGAGTCGGGTGTTAGCGGAAGCGTAGCATAATGCAGCACACGGTTTTCGTAATATTCCTTACCACCGGGTACCTGGCTTATACCGGGCACTTCATTGGCCGCACCGATGTATTCATCAATGACAAAAGTTTTTAAAGATTGATATTCATTCACCAGTTCACCTACTATTTGGTCGGCTTGCTCCAGAATAGCTTTTCGATCCGTTTCCTGGATATCATTCGGCAAAATGCCAAAAGGTTTGTAGAAAACAGAAGTGTGGTAATCGTCTACAGCAAATGGCTTAAGCAACTCCATCATATTTCGAACAATTACTTTGGGCGCAACAATGCCTTCTTCCATTCCCATTTGCATCAGCATTCTGTTTTCCCTCAAAACAGTTGTGTAGTGTGGAAGCCAGTGAAGGTAATCGTAATAGTGTTGGGCAGTTTTAAACGTAAGGCGTTGGACGGTTCGCTCCATGGTGTTGTAAAACCCGCCCTCAGCATTGAAGGGAATTAAATACATTTTGTAACGCACATGGTCTATCCTGTCGCGTAGACTGATGAGCATAACCTGCTTGCTGATTTTCTCCTGCCTGGAAAAGTTGGTGTCTTCTATGGAAAGGATGGCATCCAAAAATTTTTGAAGACTATCCATTCGCTGCTGCCGTGCTTCCGGCAAGGCCGACCGCCAGTTCCCCCTGGGGTGGTGCCCAAGGTATAAACTGTCTTCGGAAGAACCGGAAAACTTCTCAATGGCATCAAACAGTTGTGCGAGTTTTTCATCATCCGATTGGTCATTTTCCTTTTCGGCAGGCTGGCAAGCCAGCATGGATACCAAAATAAAAAACAGGTAGCGTTTCATAGGCAGTTAATTCAGGAAACTAAAAGTAGTTATTTCCATGGATTGGCCGTTGTACTTGTTTACCGTACAAATAAAAGTTATGGCAGCCGAGTGTACCTTACTCAAATCTGGCTATTTTGAGCAAAAGAATTACCTACCTATGAAGAATTTTCTCCTCCTTTTTCTTGTTGTCGGCATTACCCTGACTGCACAAGCCCAGCGCGATTATTTCTATCCCAAAGTATCACCCTTTATTACCGGCATTCCTACCCCCGAAGAGTTTCTCGGGTACCCTATCGGAACGCATCATACTCGTCATGACCGCGTGGTGGAGTATTTCAAAACACTTGACAAACTTTCCGATCGGATGACCCTGCTGGAGATTGGTCAAACCTTTGAGAACCGAACGCAGATAACGGCTATTATAACCACCCCTGAGAACCATAAAAATCTGGAAGATATCCGCAGTAAACATTTGCAGCGAAATACATCGAACCAATATAACAATGTGCCACTGATCATTTTGTTGGGCTATAATGTTCACGGCAATGAACCCTCCAGTACAGAGGCAGCCATGTTAACTGCGTACTATCTTGTAGCCAGCGAAGATGAAGAAACAATCAACTGGTTGAAAGGAATGGTCATTCTGCTTGATCCGGTTTACAACCCGGATGGCCGCGACCGCCACAGCCATTGGGCCAATATGCATAAAGCTTCACCATTCGTAGGCGATCCCTTAGATCGCGAGCATACGGAGGTTTGGCCAGGCGGGCGAACCAATCACTATTGGTTTGATCTTAACCGCGATTGGTTTCTGGGGATACATCCCGAAAGCAGGAACAGGGTGAAGTTGTTTCATGAATGGCGCCCATATGTCATGACCGACCATCATGAAATGGGCAGCAACTCAACTTTTTATTTTGATCCGGGAAAAAACAGCAGTAACAACCCGGTTGTTCCGGCACAACTCTACGATGTAGTATACCCGAAATTCGGAGAATACTTTGCCAAAGCTATGGATGGAATAGGTTCGCAGTATTTCACCAAAGAAGCCTTCGATAAATTATATCCGGGGTATGGCTCCAGCTATGGTAATTTTTACGGTGGTGCCGGTTTTCTTTTTGAGCAGGCGAGTTCACGCGGTCATTTACAGGAAACGACTACTATACCCCTCACCTTTGCCTTCACCATCCGTAATCAGTTCACCGCATCGCTGGCAACCCTTCGTGCTTCCCACAATGAACGTGAGATGCTCATTAACCTTCGGTTGAATTTCTTTCGCACCGCAGCCAACCAGGCAAAAGCCAACCCGGTGAAAGGATATGTTTTTGGCGATGCCAACGATGCAAGCCGTACAAACGCTTTCGTTAATCTGTTGCGCATGCACGAAATAGAGGTCTATGATCTTGCCCGGGACATGACAGTAAGTGGAAAAACCTATGAGAAAGGTAAAGCCTTCGTTGTGCCTACCGAGCAACTAAACTACATTATGATACGCTCCGTATTTGAAAAAGAAATAACGTACTCAGACAGTATTTTTTACGATGCTTCAACCTGGTCATTAGTGCATGCGTTCAACATGCCGCATGCTGAAATTCGCGGGCCGATCAGCAAAGGCGACCGGATTGCAAAAGACCTGGTTAAAACTATTGCTCAGGTTACACGAAGCAACTATGCCTACATCATGGAACTTACCGATTACTACGCACACAAGGCCATCCATCAATTACAATCAAATGATGTTATCGCAAAGGTTGCTTTCCGATCTTTTAGCGCTTTAATTAATGGAAAAGAAAAGAGCTTCAGGCACGGTACAATTATTATACCCGTGAGTCAACAAAAAATTGATGCTGATAAACTATTTGAAAGTGTGAAAAAAATAAGCACCGCTTGCTCCGTAGATTTTTACTCAGTCGAAACCGGCTATAACCTGAAGGGTATTGATCTAGGATCCGGATTTGCCGTGCCCTTGAAGCAACCCAAAGCATTGATGCTGATTGGCAACGGAGTATCCGGATATGAAGCAGGCGAAGTTTGGCACTTACTGGATCAACGGATAGGAATGCCTGTAACAAAAGTTGATGTAGCCAACATCAGCCGTGTACGTTGGAATACCTACAATGTACTGATTATGGTGAATGGCAGTTATAATCTTGATAAAGCTACCGTTGATAAAATAAAGGGGTGGATCCAAGCGGGTGGAACATTGATCACCTTGAAAACAGCTACCGAGTGGGCCATAAAACAAGGCCTTTCCAAGGAAAAACTAGTGCCTGCGGATACAACCAAAATAAAACCACGCACGAACTATGAAGATGCCGCCATTACTGAAGGAGCACGAAACATCGGAGGTTCAATCTTCCAGGTTGATCTCGACATCACCAATCCCATTGGATTCGGGTATACCGACCGTAATATTTCCGTGTACCGAAATGGCTTAACATTTCTTCAGCCCAGTAAAAACCCATACACCACAGTAGCAAAATATACGGCTAAACCGTTGATCGGTGGTTATCTGCACAAAACAAGTATACCAAAAGTTTCCAACTCAGCTGCCGTTTTGTTGAGTGGAGAAGGTCAGGGAAGAGTGATTATGTTTACCGATAATCCAAACTTCCGGGGCACATGGTATGGAACAAATAAAATGTTTTTAAATGCGTTGTTCTTCGGACCGATTATAAATGTCCCTGCCAGTAACCCAGGTGAATAATCTTGCTGCCAACCATTTTGCAATTGATTAGATAAAGTGCGATTTTAGTAGACTTAAAGATAGAAAAATGGTAATTGAAAGAACAAAAGATGAGATTATAATCAGACTTCCATCCAATATTGACACAGAAGGGCTTCAGAATTTGATTAACTATTTGACTTACCGAGAAGCAACTGAGAAATCTCAGGCTAAGCAGACAGATGTTGACAAACTTGCTAAAGACATTAAAAAAGGTTGGTGGAGCAAAAATCGAAAGCGATTTATTAAGTGAAAATTATAATCGACACGAACATAATTTTTAGTGCTTTACTTAAGACACAAACAACTTTTGGGCACATAATTTTCAATTCAGATAAGGTTTTTAAGTTCTATTGTCCACATTACTTACGGGATGAAATAAGAAAACATTGGGACCGACTCAAAAAGATAAGCAAACTGACAGACGAACAACTTCAGGAATCCTACGATGCATTACTTACTAAAGTAATTTTCATTAACGAAGATATAATTCCACAAAAAGTGTGGAAAGAATCTGAAAAAATAACTCAGGGCATCGACTTAGATGACACTGACTTTATCGCATTTACTAAATTCTTAAAAGGCAAACTTTGGACTGGGGATATCAAATTAAAGAACGGCCTGAAAGCAAAAGAATTCAAGGCCGTATATACAACGACCGAAATTCTAAAACTGTGGACAAAGAAAAAACAGACGAAGTGAGAAATAACCAGACCATATCTGACTCGTTTTCACCCTGTCATTTTAACGTATTGATAAAAGTATGAATATCCGGGATAAGGTTCGTTGAAGCTGAAAGGGTCTTTATAAACGCACTGCCTACAATAGCACCGGCACCAAATTGACAAGCGATAGAAAAGGTTTCTTTATTGGATATACCGAAACCAATCAGAAATGGATTTTTTAGTTTTTTATCTTTTAAACGCTGAAAGTACTTCATTTGATTTTCATCAAACTCATTTTTCGAGCCGGTGGTACTCGATGAGGATACCGCATAGATAAATCCCCGACTGGCCTGATCGATTCGTTGAATACGTTCATCGGAGGTGGTGGGTGAAATCAGAAAGATATTTCGCAGATCCAATGATTCCATCTTTTCCTTGTAGCGCTCCTCATATTCATCAAAAGGCATATCGGGTAAGATTAATCCATCCACACCTGCTGTGACAGCATCCGTAAAAAAACGATCCATACCATATTGCATTACCGGATTCAAATACCCCATGAGGATAATAGGCATGGAGACTGTTTTCCGGATTTCTTTAACCTGCTCCAGCAACAGCTTTACCGTCATGCCATTATCGATGGCCTGTTTACTGCTCTGCTGGATCACAGGACCATCGGCAATAGGATCGGAAAAAGGAATACCGATTTCAATCATATCCACCCCTGCCGACTCCAGTTGCCTGGCGATCTCCACGGTGTCATGAAGGGCAGGAAAACCGGCTGTAAAGAATACTGAAAGTATGTTTACTTGCTTTTGCTGAAAAAGTGCGTCAATACGATTCATAGATTAATGATCTCCATAGTTTTTTTCTCCTGCTGGTATGGAAAAGGGTAGTGAATTCTGCTTCGGTGGCAAGGGGCATGTAGCAAATTCTGTAAAGGCGCAAGGTGGATTATAAGCTTTATTGAAATCAATAATCACACGATCTCCTTCCTCAGGAACCGGTACATACAGGTATCGTCCTGCTCCATAGGTTTCACGTGCATTGGTTTCATCCCCGAAAATGATGAAAAACTCTTTGGCTCCTTCGTCCAGCGCATCCAGTCGGTATTCTTTTCCTTCATGCGTAAAAACCAGGGTGCCTACAGAACGCTGCGGACCGGTCTGTCCCAGGACGTTGGTGATTTCGATCGTGCGTGAGGAGTCAGCCCATTCTACTCTTCCCGCTATTCTCCAGCCCGGATCAATGGGAAAACATTCAATTTTTGTAAACGATTTCAGTAAAGGGTTTTCAAAATCGCGCAACCTAATACCATACTTATCATCGCGCTTAATGACAAACCAACGAAGCGAGCCGTGTGCTACGGTAACCCTTGCCGAATCTGGATGATAGACAACACCTGACGAATGTGTAGTATCGTTAAGCCTGATCTCCACGTCAGGCGCTGCTTCAATGGTAACAACACCTTGTTTCAGCAGCATAAAACCTCCACGTTCAGCTATTCTTTCATTCGGAAAAACCAGATTGTTATCACTGGCGCTTCCAAATGTATTGATTCCCTCCTCCAGCCAGAACAACCCCGCAAGATTCACCCAACCTTGTTCACTCACCTGATAGGCGTTTCGTGTTTGTTGCCATTGTATTATCTCATCCCGATAGACTTCGGTATCAAAACCCTTATCCGTTTTATCCGATGATGTACAGCCTATGACCAATACAAGAAAAAGTATGTTGATTTTATTTTTCATATCTAAAGTCAGTTGTGCTAAAAAACCGCTTAGGCGCTAAGACGCAAAGCCCTTGCACCCCGTACCTCGTTAATACTTTCCCCATTTAATATATGTCTCCAAATCCTTATCTCCCCTGCCGGAAACATTAATCACTACAACATCATCCGGATTGAATTCCATATTCTTTAAAACCGCTACTGCATGTGCAGTTTCAATGGCGGGTATGATACCCTCGGTGCGACTCAATTCAATACCGGCTTGCATGGCCTCATCATCGGTAGCACTTAGAAACTGAACTCGCCCTGTTTCATAAAGATGGGCATGAAGCGGTCCGATGCCGGGATAATCCAAACCTGCTGATATGGAATAAGGCTCCACCACCTGACCGTCATCCGTTTGCATCAGCAAGGTTTTGCTGCCGTGCAACACGCCTGGCTTACCGAGCACCGTAGTGGCAGCCGATTCACCCGAATCAATACCTAACCCCGCTGCCTCCACACCAATCAATTGTACATGTTCATCGTCTATAAAATGATAAAAAGAACCTGCAGCATTGCTTCCCCCACCCACACAAGCAATCACATAATCCGGATAAGGGTTTCCTTCCTGTTCAGAGAGCTGCTTTTTGATTTCTGCGCTGATCACCGATTGAAAGCGAGCTACCATGTCAGGATACGGATGCGGCCCCACAACAGAACCGATAATATAATGCGTGTCTGTAGGATGATTAATCCAATGCCGCATGGCTTCGTTCGTAGCATCCTTTAAGGTCATATTACCGGAAGTAGCCGGAACCACGGTTGTTCCCAGTATGCGCATACGCTCTACATTGGGACGCTGCCGTTCCATGTCCAACTGACCCATGTACACAATACACTCCATGCCCATCAGTGCACATA
>CAZQXC010000025.1:0-23402 GCA_964597075.1 uncultured Roseivirgaceae bacterium
TGAGTCTTCACACTTCCATTGCCATTGTACTGTACGTTGTGAACATCCATTTCTCTGAAAAAAGGATGCATGTCCCGGTCGGCTAATTTTTTCGCAGACTCGATGATCATCCAGGCTTGCTCCCAGTTCAAGTGACTGAATTTTTTAAGTTGAAAAAGATCATGAACAGCATGCACTTCCTGTAACAGAAATTTAATGTGCTCAAGGCTGACATAGCGGGCCATAGTGAAGTGATAAATGACTGAAATTATTCAGTAAAATATAAACAAAACAGGTGGGAAGCAATGCTTATAGCAGTGGGCTGTTGATTTGAAATTATTCCATTCCGGTAAAGGATTTTACCGTTGTGATAAAAAAATTACAGGTGACTCCTGATTGGAATCACCTGTAAAGATTAGCGTTTACTTAGAAAAATATAAGATTACTTTGCTTCCTGTTTGTATTGAGAATAATAAGCAATTTTTCCATTAGTTATCATGTTTGTATCTGCCCAATGTGCAGAATCAACTTTTCCGTCCTTATAAGTATCAATTTCTGTATACCAAACCGTAATGAAGTCAGCATTTTTATCCGTTGAGTGTGCCTTCATCCAGGCAACCATGTTTATACTCACTGAGCTGAGACTATCACGAGAAGAAGACCATCGTTTAATCAGATCGTCAGATGTTCCATTGTGGACAAAGCCGTCCCAACCTTCAAACGAAATAGAATCAGCAAATGTTGCGCGAAGCGCAGTCATGTCACCAGTTTCCCAATGTTTGTAGCTGTTCAAAACAGTAAGCAGATCCTGGTCTGAAACATCTTGCGTGAATTGTGAGGAATAACTTGCCGTGTAAGGAAGTTGAACTGAACTGGCTGCAGGCTCGTTAGCGGCTGTTTCTTCAGGTTTTTCTGATGGCGTGCATGCAGTTATAGCAAGACCTGCCACCAAAATGGCGAAAATCATTTTCATAATTGTTAAAGGTTTAAGTTAAGAGTATTGATAAAATACGTACCCGAAGCGGTAGGCGGAATCCGAATACTTATGCAAGGTAGGCTATTTATTGCCAGCGAGCTAGTCAAAACATGCATTTAATTTTTAGGGCCATTTTCTAAAATGGAATGAAATATAACAGTAGAATAACATTGTCTATTACGGGCAGTTCGCGATACTATTTTTTTGTATCAACTTTTTGCAATTGATAAGCTTCAATCCGGTTCTTTACATTTATTCTTATGTTAGCATAGAACAGATTATAGTCGGCAATATGATAACGTTTGGATCGGTAGAGAGTACTTCCAAAAAATTTGGGTTTGGTAATCCATAACAACCCCTGGTGGTTTTGCGCATCACAAAGCTGGGTGTAGACCTTTTCAAAGTTTCGAAGAATAGAACCCTCATTACGGTCAGCAGGCGCATAGGTAGTATCCAGCGACCACGTTAATGGATTCGTGCTTAGTGCCGGGGCAAATACTTCTTTATGCTCTGGCGGATAATAGTTTCGTTCGTAGGTGTTCCACGAAATCCAGCACCCAGTTTCTGTAGGGGTGGCGCAGGGTCTAATGGCTTCAAATAGATCAGTCTTTAAACCAATTCCTACCAGGTAAGCTGCAACCAGTTGATTAGCTAAAGGTTTATTTTCGATGTATTCCTTCATCAATCGAGCAGCATGAATTGTTCCCTGACTGTGTGAGGCTAGAATAAACGGTCGGCCATGATTATCCTGTGTAAGATAATATTCGAATGCTCTCTTAACATCCTCAAAGGCCAGTTGTAAAGCCTGATCTTTCAGTTCCAGATTACTTATGGTGAATATTTTAAGATGCGCCTGACGGTAGCGTGGAGCATATACGTTTGTACTGCCGTTGAAAGCACTTGCCTGGTATCTAATCGT
The DNA here is from genome assembly GCA_964597075.1 of uncultured Roseivirgaceae bacterium. Classification (GTDB taxonomy): domain Bacteria; phylum Bacteroidota; class Bacteroidia; order Cytophagales; family Cyclobacteriaceae; genus UBA2336. The sequence continues at coordinate 1,875 of CAZQXC010000025.1, forward strand.
GGAATTATCTACTTTTTGATTTAACTGGATGTTGTATACATCACCATGCCATGGCCAATTGATATTTTGTTCTTTCGTATAGATGGTTGGGTGAATAAAAAATACATCGATATCCGGAAGGGGATCATCTTTACTGAAAATATTTTTGCCGGGTAATCGATCAGCTTCATCTTCCTTAGCAGGATGCGCTGCCCAACATGCAAGCGATGCGTAATCAGGAGCTGCAGGAATTTTGCTTATATCATAAGGCGGATAAGAATGTATTTTCTTGCTGCAGGATGAAATTAATAAGGATAGTGTAATCAGGCAAAGTAATATTCTCATAGTTAAAGACTGATTGATTAAAAAAAAATGCTTACCAAAATTTTGGATAGAGCAGTCCGGATTGCTTTTTATACAATGCAAATTCCGGATAGCGGGCCAGTGATTTGTCTTTTCTCAACATGTTCGGTACAAAAGCACCAATAAAAAAGGCTGTAATGCCAATAAAACCCATCCAGCTTCCCGAAAGAATAGCAAAGCTTGTGTATATCATCAGTTCTCCTGCATAATTTGTATTCCGGCATTTACTGAAGAAGCCCTCGGTTATTAAACCGGGTTTATATTTCAGTGTAAAATATTTTTGTGCATCGCTGCTGAAGTGCAGCATGGTGCCGGCTACATTTAAGGCTACAGAAGAAACTATTACAGGTTCATCCGGTACATAATTGCCTGTGATTAGTATAAATGGAGCAATCCAATAAAGTCCTAACACGAAAAACACAAAGATACCATAAGGTAACGAAACGTTTTCTTCCCATTGTTTGTCCGGAAAGATAGTACTCTTCAGCAGCCAGAGCAGTCCGTAGCTGCCATGCAGCACCAAATACAACCAGGCTCCAATACTAAAATTTTCGAAAAAGAAAATTAAACCAGTTACGAATAGAGCCGTTGAACCTTTATGAAGGTTGATGGGGTACTTGAGTTTCATCTGACCAAGTTTTACCCGAAATATAAATCATTGATACAAAAGAAACCTATTGCTTACCGGGAAAAGGTGACCTCAATTTTTCCTGAACTTTGGTCATGTCGTAGTCGGTAATAAGCCCCACCAGTTGATGATTGTGTATGACGGGTAAGCAACTAATTTTTTTCTGAATCATAATGTCCATGGCATATAATATACTGCATGAGGCATCAATACAAATTGGATCTTTAATCATAACATCCTCCGCGATGGCATTTGGGTTAGCCTCTGTTGACGATAAATAATTTTCAATTCGCCTATGTGTCAGGATTCCGGTAATGATTCCTTGCTCATCTTCTACGGGCATATGCCTGATCTTTCGCCAGTTCATTATCGTTAGCACTAACTCCAGGGGATCAGATGACTGCGCGGTAATCAGATCGGTGGTCATAATATTACCTACAATGTCATATTGAATATGGGCCGGTTGTAAATCAGTTGAGGAAATGCCTGACCATGTATGCACCGGGTTGCCGGTTAGTCTTCTATTGCGGATTGTAGCGGTCAGGGCAACCATAGCTTCATCTCGCCCCATTTCCTTTTTTAATGTTCTGAATCCATTAACCATCCACCGGCTACCGGTCTTTCCCGATCGGGTACGCTCTTCAATAATGTTCAGGTATTTATCGGAGTCTTGTTTATCAATACCGGTTTTGGAAAGTCCATGTTGAGCCAGGGGTAACAGAATGTCAAGTATTAATTTCTGCGCAGGAAATATTGACTTATCCCAGATCATACCAGTTTGAATACCAAACCTGGCGGCTTTGTAGAAATTATCCTTGGCATCTTCAAAATCCATGTTGTTCCAGATGCTCTTGTATTGCTCAGGTATGGCTTTCATAAGACCTACCCAAAAGGCCATGTTTGCAATCTCATCAAGTACTGTCGGACCCGCTGGTAGATACCGGTTTTCAATGCGTAAATGGGCCTTACCATCCAATATGCCGTAGCATGGACGGTTCCATTTCCATATGGTACCGTTGTGGATACGCAGGGCTTTTAGTTCAGGAATTCTTCCCTGCTGTATTTCAAGTAGTGAATCTTTTTCAATATCTGATAGAAAAATTATTGGATAGCGTGAGATATCATCTTTATAAACTTCGGTGATCGTTTTTATCCATTGTTGTCCGAAGGATACGCGTTGCTGTCGTTCCCGTAAATGATGTTGCCTTCTGCGCATATCCACACTTTGTTGAAACAGGGCAATCCGTGTTTCAGCCCACAATTCGCGTCCAAACAAGAGCGGTGAATTGGTGGCTATGGCCAGCACCGGCCCGGCAATGGCTTGTGCCCAATTATAGGCTGTTACAAATTCATCGGGTTCCAGTTGAAGGTGTATTTGAAAACTGGTGTTGCATGCTTCAAATAAAATATTGGTATGGGCCAGCAACAGTTCATCTACACCATTGATATTTAATTCAAAATCCTGCCCTCGCAGCCGTTTTACAATTTCACCTAAGGCATGGTATCGAGGGTTAGGGGTAAGGTAATCCAGTTCTACTGCACGTAAATCGATAGAAGGCAAAATGCCGGTAAGAATTATGGTATCACCAAAAGTCTTTGCTTTTTCATCTGCTTTACGAAGTAATGATCGCAATTCGAATTCAGTTTCGCTGAGGCATTTCCCACCCAGCAGGGTAGGATCAAGATTGATTTCCAGGTTATAACGTGCCAGTTCAGTAGTAAAATGGGCGTCAGCTATAAGGGCCAGTAGTTCAGGACCATTACGGGAAGGTTTATGATGTTTATCAACAATAAAAAACTCCTGTTCTGCGCCAATCCTGCATACTCCGGTTTCCAGAAGTCCCCGCTCAATCATAATATCAAGGGCCTGAACATCATGTAGAAGATGCTTAAGAAAAGCTTTTCGCTCCTCTGAATGTTCTGCAATACTGATTCGGTGTTCCCCCATAATATTGAAAGTAATAGCGTGTGGAATATAGGGTGGTGCTCGAGGTAAATAAATGACTTTAAAATCTTGAAAAGCTGACGAATGTCATGGTCTGGTAAGGCATTTATAAGTATATACCATTTCATGAACATTTTTATACACTCTGTATACGACTACTTTCGTGATCACTATCGTCATGTGTTGAACCTCACAACCGATACATTGGATGATCCATCCCCTGAAAATTTTCATCAACTACGAGTACGATTAAAGCGAATCAGGTTTGTTGGAAAGTTTTTAAAGGAATATGGTAAATCGAAGGCTCTGCCATATTTTAAACCCTATGCAAAATTGTTTCGATATGCCGGACGTATTCGTGAAAATCATGTACAGGTTTCTTTACTACGAAAATATGGAAGTGAATTTTCTGACGATACCAAATTAGCATTATTGAAAAAAAAAGAACGAAGACTGATCAAAAAGTGGGCGGTAGTTGCTATTCCTTCGCTGGCAGAAATTGTTCACTCATATTTGAGTATCGAAAAAAAAATATCGGGTTGTACGGTCAACTCCACACTATATTTGAAGGATTGGGAGCAGCACTTGATTCACTGCTTCAACACTGAAATTGCCGACAATAAATTGCATCAGACCAGAAAAACGTTGAAAGGAATATTGTATAGTGCTGAGTTATCAACCGAATTTAAACGATCAATAAACCACTTTTGCAATTTGAAAGTGGCCACTTCATTGGAAGACGCCATTGGCGATTGGCATGACCTTGATACGGCAATGATGCAATGTAAGTGGATTCATGAGAAAACTGTGGGCAGGCGTTTGATTAAACAAAAGCATCGCGAGCGAGCAAAAATCAATAAATTTCTGCCGAAATTGATCAGGACTACCAAATCGTCTTCAATTCAGTAATCATTATTCCATTAATTTTTAATGATTTGCCCTTAGCGGCATACAGCCTAAGGGCACCGAATACTTCACTTGGAAAAACCAATGCTGTCATAACGGTGAGGCCATCGTCAACAAAGAGTTCAATGGATGAACAATCTACCAGCATGCGTAGGGAAGCTATACCGCTTTCAATTTCTCTGTCAACGAACTGACTACCTCCAAAATCACTGGAGAAATCATGGTTACCGGCCATTGTTCGATCAACACTTAGTCTGTTCTGAGATGGGGTATATATAACGACAAGCTTTTCATTCACTGCATTGGAAAGTTCAATGGAAAACCCTTGTTTACTAGTCTTATCGAAATCAATAATTAATTCATACTGGCTGTTTTGTGTTATGGCTGAGGACAGGTTCATTGATTCAGCAATGGTTTGTGCTTCCCACTGTGCCTGTTGACCATAGATGGATTTCATTTCGCTAACGGGAATGGAGACTAGTCTTGATCCCATAGTAGTATTTATGAGTTTAAGTTCTCGCGGGATAGTCATGGCACTTCTCCAAATGGTGGTGGGCACTACATTAGCATAATTCCAGTTACTCATCCAGCCGATAAATAATCTTCTGCCATCTTCATCAGGGATATCCGACCAGGTGACGCCCGCGTAGTTGTCTTTTCCGTAATCAATCCACAAAATTTTGTCTTTTGGATTTTCATTTATGAAATTTACCCCGTCAAATGATCCTATAAAATACTGTGTGCCACTGCCGCCATTTGGGGCACCCTTGTTCAGGCTTACCAACATCACCCACTTCTCTTGTCCATCAAGCGAGAGAGGAAATAAATCCGGACATTCCCACACACCGCCATGACTGCCGTGGTCAATTCCAAATTCGCTTAGTTTTTTCCATTCTTTTAAATCTTGTGAGGTAAAGAGTTGTACATGATCCAGCACGGCCAATATCATGATCCAGCTTTGTGTTTTTTCATGCCAGAAAACCTTGGGATCACGGAAGTCTTTAATACCGGGATTTTTCAATACCGGGTTCTTTTCGTACTTAGTCCATGTTCTTCCGTTGTCAAGACTATAAGCAATACCTTGTGTTTGATAATCTGAACGACCCGCTTTTTCTTGTTCAGGATTATGGTAGGTAAAAATGGCCACCAAAGGGGGATTCTCACGTGGTCCAAAACCTGAAGTATTGTTGTGATCAACTACTGCACTGCCAGAGAAAATGTAACCCAATGAATCGGGGTAGAGGGCAATCGGCAGATGTTCCCAATGTACAAGGTCTTTAGTTACAGCATGCCCCCAATGCATAGGACCCCAAACATTTCCATCGGGGAAGAATTGATAGAATAAATGGTACTCACCCTTATGGTAAACCATACCATTAGGGTCATTCATCCAATTCGCAGTTGGAGAAAAATGAAATTGGGGGCGGTGTTTTTCTTTCATCTTTGGTATTTCATTGATTTGTTTAAGATCGGTAGCTTGTTTGCAACCGGTAACAAGCAGGATAGTTAAAAGTAAAGTTAGTCGCATGGTGACTGGTTATAATTGAATTAAATTACTTAAAACTTAACTGATTTTATAAGACTAAAAATATTGTTTTTATACTCGTTAATCTAATCACAATTGTATTATCTTTCCTATCCTTACGAAATAATTATGGATCGAACTTCATTTATTGAAACAATTAAAAATTCTTACGGATTTTTTGACTCTAAAATATTCCTGGGTGCGGGCGTGTTAAAGCAAGAAATTTATCCTGAAGCTTCTGTTAATTTATCATTGCGCATGATGACCCGACACGGTCTGGTAACCGGAGCAACTGGATCAGGAAAAACGCGGACTTTACAGTTAATTGCTGAGCAACTATCTTCAGCCGGAGTTTCAGTGTTTATGCCTGACATGAAAGGGGATATTTCCGGGCTTGCAAAGGAAGCTGTCCTTAACGATAAACTTGCTGAGCGTGCAACTGCAGTAGGTACACCGTACACTCCCTCAGCTTTTCCTGTGGAGATTTACTCCCTCACTGGAAAATTAGGCGCTCAAATGCGCGCAACGGTTACTGAATTTGGTCCTATTTTGCTCAGTAAAATTCTGGATTTGAACGACACGCAGACGGGTGTACTCACAATGCTTTTTAAGTATGCCGATGATCAAGGATTACCTATTGTGGATTTTAAGGATCTAAAGAAAGTATTGAATTATTTAACTGAAGGTCCGGGTGCTGCTGAAATCAAAAGTGACTATGGAAAAATCAGCAGTTCATCAGCCGGTACTATTTTGCGGAAAATTGTAGGGCTTGAGCAACAAGGTGTTGATCATATCTTTGGAGAACGCTCGTTTGAAATAGATGACCTGTTTGAAAAAGTGGATGGTAGAGGAGTCATCAGTCTATTAAACGTTTCCGATATCCAGCATCAACCGGCAGTATTCTCAACATTTATGCTGGCGTTATTGGCTGAGATTTATCAGGGTTTGCCTGAGGCTGGCGATTTGGATAAACCTAAGCTTGTATTTTTTCTGGATGAAGCTCACCTTCTTTTTAAAGATGCGCCAAAGGCATTTCTCGAACAGATTGATCAAATTATTCGGTTAATCCGGTCGAAAGGAGTAGGTATTTTTTTCTGCACGCAGTTAACCCAGGATGTTCCACAGAACGTGCTTTCTCAATTAGGAAATCGCATACACCATGTAATACGATCGTTTACGCCCAATGATGTAAAAGCACTCAGGGAAACAATCAATACTTTTCCCCGCTCATCATTTTATGATATGGAACAACAATTTACCCAATTGGGCATTGGACAGGCTTTTATCACCGTGTTGAATGAGAAGGGTATTCCTACGGAGACTGTTGTTACACACCTGGCACCTCCAGCTTCTGTTATGGGGCCATTGTCAACACATGAGTATCAGCAACTTCTGAGTTCTTCCGATTTATATAAGAAATATAAAGATACTATTGACCCGGAAAGTGCTCATGAATTACTGGAAGCACGAATGAAACAGTATGAAACACAAAATACCACAAGAGAAATACCTGCACCAACCCCCAGGCCTCATCAGACTATGCCAAAACGTACCTCAACACCCCGTACAACCCGTAAAGAAAAGTCAACAATGGATAAGGTAGTGGGTAGCCCAATGGCAAGACAAATTGGGCGCGAGTTGGTACGTGGTGTTTTTGGAGTTCTTTTTGGTACTACTTCCCGAAAGTCGCGAAGAGGCCTGTTTTAAAATGGACTATTCATTGCACGGATGTGCACTTACAGGGTAATAATTTGGTAATCTGCTCATTTCGGTATTTCGAATATATTGCGCCATTGATGCAACTATTTTGAGTACTAAATCTCTAAAATTTAACACACGCATTATCCGGTCATTTATCGTTTGGGTGTTAGTGGGTATTACATTTATTCAATTATTGTATGCGCAAACCGATACGTTAACCAATCCTGGTAAGTTGGAAGAGTGGCGGGCGCGAATCAATCTTCCTAACCAAGGATAACTCGATGTGAACATGTACATTCAGTGGTGGAATGTAGTTACCTTGGATTATGCCGGGTTGGATATTAATCCAAGGTACGATATGTTTATTCGGAGGGGCAGGTTGGGCACATCAGGCCGTATTCATCCTAAAGTATTCTTCAATGCCTCCTTTGCTTACGATGGTGTTGGAAAAGATAGTTTGTCTGCTGCTGCCGGAGTGCCCAATGCGGAAGATAACTCCACCTTTTTTCCGCGTGATATTTTTGTCACGTATGAGTTGCACAGGCTATTGAATATTACCACGGGGTATTTTCGGCCGAGAGCCGGTAAGGAGTCCATCTACAGTTCATCGTTCAATATTTCGCAGGAAAAATCATGGGCCAGTTTTCAACCGCGTATCCACATGGTTGGCCGCGGAATTGGTCGTGAAACCGGAATTAACGTTGGGGGACTCCTTCAGCGAAAAAAAATCAGCATACTCTACGATGTGGGAGTATTTGACACCAATCACCCGCTTATTGTTGGCAACAATACAATATGGTCGCCACTATTTACCGGGCGGGCAGTGTTTATGTTTGGTCAGCCTGAGATGACGCAGTACACACTTACGTATTTTCAATCCGGGTATGGGTTACGAAAGGGTATAAGCTTTGGTGTTAATGGAACTTATCAAAAAGAGACAGAGCGTTTTTACGACAATAGTGTGATGGGTGTGGATATGCAACTGAACTATGGCCCATTTGACTTTCTGGCGGAGTATGATTGGTTGTACCGGAAAAATAGAAGTGATCCGACCAGCGATCAGTTTCTCGTTTCCACAGATCGAATGTTGACCTTGAAAGCAGGGTTTAATGTGTTACGTGATAACGGACGGATCTGGCAAGTGGTAGCCATGTTCAGTAATGAAATTGTGGACGATGTATTTGCTCAGCAGGAGTTTAATCCCTTCACATTAGCCCAAAACCAATATTTATGGGAAGCTGGCGTGAATTACCTGATCATGCGCATAAACTTAAACTCGGTTTGCACTATTTTAAAGGAAATCGTTATCAGTTTGGCCCTTTAGGCAATTACGAATACGTAAATGCAAGTGTTCAGTTTATGATGTAGCAAAAGGTAATGGCAAATTTCTGTATATTACCTCTATGAAATTTTTGTTTTTGGGGTTTAGTATATGTTTATTTTTTCAGGACACAGTACCCTACAAACCGGATGAAGAGTTTACTATTCGATTGGACTTAAAATTTAAGGTCCGACCTCAATCTTCTACGAATACGGTAAATGTATCAGAAACCAGGGCTGAATACCTTAAACGCACCAGTGCAGATCAATTACCCTATCTTATATTGTTTGTTACTGTGAAGCATGTTAACCTAGATGAAACCCATATGCGGGTACTTCGTGATGGAAAAAAATTTGTTAATAGTAGAAAGATTGAGTTGGATAAAGAGTTCAAGATTGATGTCGGTTATACGGATGATGCGAAAGATAAAATTTCAGGCTACGAACATGTTATTTTATTCATGACTTCCGATAAAAAAATTGTAAACCGTATTGTTGTCTCAATTGATGAAAACGGAGACTATTTTGTAAATAGCCAGAAACGCGGTAGGCTATAGTCACATCATAGGTAAGGGTACCATCCTGCCATTTAACCGCTTATTAAATTTATCGCTTAGGCCAGCCTAATTTTCTTAATCTTACTCAGTTTTTATCCGTTATTAACTAAAAATTATTGGCATAATGAGATTAGTGGTTTTACTTTTATTGGCCCCGGTAATACTTTTCGCCCAGTCAGTACAGCCCAGTGCTTCCGAGATTATGCTTTCACTTAAGAAGTTGAACTTTTTGGGGTCAGCTTTATATGTGGCCGCCCATCCGGATGATGAAAATACAAGGGTAATAACCTGGTTGGCAAATGAAAGACTGGCAACCTCAGCTTATCTTTCTATGACGCGCGGGGATGGCGGTCAGAATTTGATTGGTTCGGAAATCCGTGATCAGTTAGGGTTGATCCGCACCCAAGAGCTTATTACAGCTCGAAAAATTGATGGCGGTGAGCAGTTTTTTACCCGAGCAAACGACTTTGGATATTCTAAATCAGCTGATGAGACTCTCGAGATTTGGGATAAAGAGGAAATCCTTTCTGATGTGGTACGTATTTATCGCGCCTTTCAACCCGATATTGTTATTACCCGATTTCCACCCGATGAACGTGCAGGTCATGGCCATCATACAGCTTCTGCTATGCTGGCACAGGAGGCTTTTGATTTATCGGAGTTAACTACAGCTTATCCTGATCAGCTAACTACACTTCCAGTTTGGAGACCAATCCGTGTGTATACCAACACGGGCAGATTTTTTAGTAACACGATTGATGAGAACACTCCGGGTATTACTACACTTAACGTGGGTGGATATAATGCTTTGCTGGGTGCTTCCTATGCGGAAATTGCTGCAGCCAGTCGCAGTCAGCATAAGAGTCAGGGATTTGGTGCTTCCGGAAGAAGGGGCGATGCGCAGGAATTTTTTGAATTGGTCAAAGGCGAGCCTGCAACGGAAGATATTTTTGATGGCGTAAATACTACCTGGAGTCGGGTGAAAGGTGGGAATATAGTTCAACCCTTGGTCGAAAAGGCGATTCGTGAGTTTGATGTGGAAAGACCTTATCGAACTGTTCCTTTACTGCTTCAGGTACGAAAAGCAATTATGCATGTTGAGCCCGGAGTATGGAAGGAAAGGAAGCTGCAAGAGGTAGAGCAATTAATTAAAGATTGCACAGGTCTTTTTGTTGAAGTAGTGTCATCGTCTTACTATGCTTCACCCGGGCAAAAACTGATCTTGAATTATGAAATCATCAATCGTTCACAAACCGAAATTGTAGTGCAACGATTGACATCGTCTACGTTGATGCTCGATACAACGTTTACGGCCACGTTAAAGAATAATGCACCGCTCACATTCAAATCCGCAAAGATCATACATTCTGAAAAGTCGTATTCCGATCCATATTGGTTACGTGAGCCGCATGAACTTGGTCGCTTTTCGGTGAGTGATAAATCATTAATCGGTAAACCTGAAAATGATCCGGCTGTAGTGGTTGCTGTTCAGGTTGCTGTCAATGGTGAAAAGCTTACGTTCGCTGTGCCGGTTATATATAAGTGGACTGATCCGGTTAAGGGTGAACTATACAGACCGTTTGACATAGTGCCTCCTGTATTTGTGAATTTAACTGATCCTGTTTTGATTTTTAAGGATAATGCACCCAGGCAGATCAATGTTCTGGTGAAATCATCGGCTGATTTGGTTAAGGGTGATTTATCACTGCAACTTCCGGAAGGTTGGCTATCAGAGCCTTCATCTGTTTCCATTTCATTAAACAAGCGCGGTGAGGAATTTACACAATCCTTTACCATTTACCCGACTTCCAGCGAGATGATAGGAATAGTCAAAGCCGTTATGACTATCGGTGATATAGGTTATGATTATGCACTGCAAACTATTAAATATGATCATATTCCTATTCAAACGTTGTTACCTAAAGCGGAAGCCCGGCTTGTTCGCGTCAATATTAAGCGGGAGGGGAACACCATCGGGTATATAAAGGGAGCAGGTGATGACATACCGGTTGCGCTGCGCAATATGGGATATGATGTGCTGGAGTTTAAAAATGGTGAAGTCACCACGGCAAACCTGGCTAAACTGGATGCGGTGGTGTTGGGTATACGGGCGTTTAACACGAATGAACGTCTGCGCTTTTTGATGCCTGAACTTTTGAATTATGTGAAGAAAGGTGGTACACTGGTGATTCAATACAATACTAATTTTGACTTAGGCTCAACCTATTCCCCGTATCCTTTAAAAATATCCCGGCAGCGCGTTGCTGAAGAAGACGCAGAGGTGCGAATTCTCAAGCCTAATCATCCGGCTTTAAACTTTCCAAATAAAATTACATCAGCCGACTTTGAAGGATGGGTGCAGGAACGTGGTTTATATTTCCCAGATACATGGGATCAGAATTTTGAAGCCTTGCTTTCAATGAATGATAAAGGTGAGAAGCCAAAGGATGGCAGCTTGCTTATTGCCAACTATGGGGATGGCCATTATGTCTATACCGGGTTATCCTTCTTTCGTGAGTTGCCGGAAGGCGTACCGGGAGCGTACAAACTTTTTGCAAATCTTGTCTCGTTAGGAAAAAAGCCAGTTGAAGCACCAGCAACTTCTGGTAATTGCACAAAGAAAAATAAGAAGAAAAAATAGAACGAGTATCCTTTTAAAGTTATAAAGTAGTAAGTTAACGTCATTGCGAGGGAGGTACGACCGAAGCAATCTCACTATAATAACTAAACATGGGATTGCTTCGCTAACACTCACAATGACGCAGTGTTAATGATTAAATGTGGACATAAAAAAGGTATGGTAGAGTCTAACGCACTAGTTATATGAGTTCAGAGAATCCTCCTGTATTTAAAAAATGGCGTCACTGGTACGGATTGTTGCTGGGGGCACTGGTGGTGCAGATTATCCTTTATCTCTGGCTAACCCTTTCGTATTCATGAGTAGTTTAGATTGGATTGTATTGTTCGGTTCAATCATTGCGATTGTTTTATATGGTGCCTGGAAAACCCGGGGGAATAAAACCATGGAGAGCTACCTTAAAGGTGATGGTTCATTGAAGTGGTGGATGATTGGTATTTCCATTATGGCAACGCAAGCGAGTGCCATAACGTTTCTTTCAACTCCCGGGCAAGCCATTGAAGATGGTATGCGGTTTCTTCAATTCTATTTTGGATTACCCATAGCCATGATTATCATTTCGGTAACCTTTGTGCCGATTTATTACAAGTTAAATGTACTTACGGCATACGAGTACCTGGAGTCACGTTTCGATCTGAAAACCCGATCGTTAACAGCCGGATTGTTTTTGCTTCTCCGGGGCTTGTCTGCGGGCATTACAATTTTTGCTCCTTCACTTGTATTGTCAACCATTTTGGGATGGTCGATTACAGCTACAACATTATTGATTGGTGCCATGGTTATTATTTACAGTGTTTCGGGCGGATCGCGAGCGGTAAGCTTAACACAACGCATGCAACTTTCGGTGGTGATGGGAGGAATGTTGCTGGCAGGAATTTTAGCCTTTACATTATTACCCGACCACATTTCTTTTTCTGATACCGTAAACCTGGCGGGAGAATTAGGCAAACTCAATCTTGTCGATCTGGAGTTTAACCCAAATGAGCGATACAATGTCTGGTCGGGGTTAATTGCCGGAACGTTTTTATTCTTATCATATTTCGGGACCGATCAATCGCAGGTAGGGCGGTATCTTGGGGGCAAATCTATTGCCGAAAGCAGGCTTGGTCTTATTTTCAACGGACTGCTCAAAATTCCCATGCAGTTTGTCATTCTGTTTATTGGGGTATTGGTATTCGTATTTTACCTATTCAATCAACCCCCCGTTTTTCATAATCAGGTATTAAAGAATCGAGCTGTAGAAACAGCGCAAGGTGATAACCTCCGGGCGTTGGAGCAGGAGTATAATCAATTGTATGCCGATAAGCGTGTGGCGGTTGACCAACTCGTTAGTGCTATTCAAGCTGAAGATGAACTTGCAATAAAGGCATCGCGCGAAGCGGTTTTAGGCTTTGGTGCGAAAGAAAAGACTATACGTGATTTAGTTAAGGCAACCATCCAAGAAGCTATTCCGTTGGCAAAAACCCAGGATCGTGATTACATCTTTTTAAATTTTGTACTCAGCAATCTGCCGCATGGCATTATTGGTTTGTTGCTGGCGGTGATGTTTCTGGCAGCCATGTCCTCCATGGCCGGAGAGTTAAGTGCGTTGTCTTCTACCACGGCATCTGATATTTACAGACGGTCCATTAAAAAGAATGCATCTCCCGAACATTACCTGAAAGCTTCCCGTGGGTTTACCATTATGTGGGCAGTGCTGGCTATGGTTTTTGCTATGCTGGCCAGCTTTGCAGAAAATCTTATTCAGTTTGTGAACATTGTCGGCTCACTTTTTTACGGAACCATTCTTGGGATTTTTCTGACAGCCTTCTATGTAAAGCGTGTTCAGGGAACGGCTGTTTTCTGGGCGGCTTTATTGGCTGAGGGTGTGGTGTTGTACTGTTACTTTTTTACTGATCTTGCTTTTCTGCTCTATAACATTGTTGGGTGTGTAATTGTGGTTGGGGGTGGACTGGCACTTCAAATGATATTCAAATCCGACACTAAATAGAGGATTCCAGGTTTCGGTAAAGATTATCATAGTGCGGAACGTGTTCTATGTAAACGAAAGGTTCTGATAGGTTGTCCTTATCCACTCGAAAGCGAACAAATTTGTTATTTAATTTCCAAAGGAGTTCATATTTCGTGAGCGCCCTATTAATTACCCTTTTCTCATTTTCAATGACCACAATATCTTTTATAGATAGTAATTCTTTCGTTGCTTCATCCAATGGTATAATCCTAAAATTTCCGTATTCCGTTAATAATCGTGAACTGATGTCATCGGCCATGATGAATTTTGTTTTACAGTGCTCCCCATCGAGGTAATACAATACCACTGTGTTTACGGGCGTATTAAAAATAGTGGAGTTGGAATTCTGAATCACAAAGAACTCAGCCCGATCCTGAAAAAATTTGCCAAACCGGTAATCATCTAGCCAGGGACGTTCGGCTTCATTTGTTTCACTTATGGATAATACCTGCAGGTCTTGCGGAAGGCGTTTTGGTTCAGGTAGTATTACATTTGCTGAAGCTTCAGCCACACCCATTTTTTTTTCGGTTCGCTGACAGGATAAGAATCCGATGAGGGTGATGAGAAAAAGGAGGCAGCGACTAAACATGGAATAAAGGTAGGTTAACTTTGAAAGAATGTCCAGTCAGGTTGATCATCAAAATTTTATGCTTGAATTTCACTCAATTGCTGATCCAGCGATTTCAAAGCATTGGCAGGATGAGCTGGAATAAAACTCATGGCATATTCACTCAGTGCCGTAATGGTTAAAGATGGATTTACCCCCAGATTGCACGGAACAATCGAACCATCCAGAATATAAAAGTTTTTGTAACCATGAACTTCAAAGCGTTCATTCACTACTCCTTCAGCTTCTGTTTTACCCATCGGGCATCCACCTAAAATATGTGCTGTTGAAGCCAGGCCAAAGATGATTTCACTGAATGCATTCTGCGGCACGCCTTTTACTTTTGCTGCGTACTTATACAACGCCTCCTGACCAATCGGTATATAGCTGGGAACTTTGTTGCCACCGGTATTTTTGAAGGCAAGTGAATGACCGAATAACCCTCGCTTAAGTTTCATTTGCATAGCATTGGGTAACGATTGCATGATGAGGAAAATAACCGAGTTACGCGCAGTGTTGGTTTGAAATAGGGAACGAAGAAAATCCCACGGATGGATAATGCAATTACCTATCATTTTTAAGGTGCGAACAATGGGATGGCCATTTCCTGCCGCCATAGCAGCCAGTCGAATCATAGCTCCCGATTTGTCAGGAAATTTACATAGCTCTATGTGCGTGTGTTCATCCGGATTAAATACCGAACTGATGGCCAGGCCATGATTCAACTTTCGGTCAGCGGCTACTACACCTGAAAGCATTTCTGAATTGGTCAGCAGGTTATCACCCAGTTTGTCAGAAAGTAGGGGGAGTGTTTTGTAAACATGTTTCTGCTTGAGCAAAAGGTCAAGCGTGCCGAGCACACCACCACTGACTACAATACCCTTACTGGTGAAAATCGATTTCTTTTTCTTCCAGAAGCGCGTACTGGACTGGGTGTGCACTTGATACGTATTATCGGGTAATACTTCAATTTTTGTTGTTTCCTCTTCCGCTAAAACTTTTGCTCCAAACAGAGTTTCAGCGAACCACAGGTAATTTTTGTCTAATGTATTTTTAGCATTGTACCTGCAACCTACCATGCACCCGGCACATTCGGTACAGCCTTTTCGCAGCGGACCAAGTCCTTTAAAATAGGGATCTACTTCTTTTTTTGAATCACCTAAACAAACTCCCACGTAATCAACCCTTCCATACGTTGATTTCCCTCCCATGTCTATGGCCACTTCCTTGAGCACTAAATCTTCAGCATTTTCCTTTTCATATTTTTCACTGCCCAGCATAAAAAGTGCTTTGTTGTAAAATGGAGCCAGTACAGATTTCCAATCTTTTAAACCTGACCAAATCGGATTTTTGAAAAAGGTATCAGGTGGCATCATGTGTGTGTTGGCATACACCAGTGATCCACCGCCCACACCTACACCACTTAGAATGAAAACCTCCCTGAAAAAACTTAATCGTAGAAACCCGAACCAACGCAAAAAAGGAAGCCAAAGATATTTCTTTAAATTCCAGTTCGACTTAGGGAAGTCAGCAGCCTTCCAGTGTTTCCCTTTCTCAATAACCAATACCCGATATCCCTTTTCGGCCAGGCGCATAGCGGAAACTGACCCGCCAAAGCCTGAGCCAATAACGATGTAGTCGAAGTGCTGTACTGACATGCTTAAATGTAATTAAAAAAGGCAGCCTGTTTAAGACTGCCTTCTTTAATCTAACTGAAATAATTACTTCTTCTTTTTGGCAGGTGTCTTGGGCATTTCGGCATTGACCTTCGCCATTAAATCTTCATTTAATTTTACATAGCCAAAATCGCTGGGGGCAGCTTTTGCTTTGTCCATCGAAAGTTGTGCAGTAGCCAAGGCACCACTATAGTCGCCTAAAGCATGTTGAATTTTTGCTTTGGTGTGAATGTTCCAGAATGCATTCTGGTTTCCGTTATCGATCCCTAGCGTGATCCATTCCAATGCTTTCTTCAGATCTTTTCCGGTTTCAAAATAATAATTTGCAGCAGCAATATAATTTCCAGGATTTACTTTTGTTCCCGCCTCAATAGACTTCATTACTTTGCTTTCGTAATCCACTGTAATTCCAAACTTCACAGATGTGTTTTCCCAGGCTAGCTGTACGTTTGCTTTGGTGTTGTCATCGGATATATCGGTAATGTTTACAGTGAAAGTCTCCACACGTTCGGTAAGCTTTTCAGATTTTACGGTAAACCTTGCAGCATCTTTAGCTTGATCATACGCAGCAGTGTTGCCACCCATGGCTACATCGCTGTAAAGAATTACAGTCCATTCACTCGCACCAGGGATAGTAAGGATTAAGTAATCACCTTTTTTAACATCTTTTCCATCCACTTTCAAATCATCTGAGAAACTGATTACGGTACCCTGATTAGCACCAGTTCTCCAAAGTTCTCCAAAGGGTACCAGGAAGTCACCACCAGATCCGTATATTTTTCTCCCCTTCACTTTAGGGCGAGCATAAGCAACTTTAACATCGGTTAAACCAACAACGGTAGTAACCGTGGCTGATGAACTGGCAGCCGGGGTTTGAATCTGGGCTTCAGCAACCAGGCAAAGCACAATCAGTAAAAGGGTCAACAATTTTTTCATAGTATTCATTATTTTATAAGGTTTAAAACGTTTGAGGGAAGCAAAAATAGTGATTCTTTTGGTTTAAGAAAGATAGATCGTATGAAGCTTGAGCCCTCCTTTTACATGCGAAGTAATGTTGTGGCGGTAGCCCGATCCCTACTTGGAAAGCGTTTACTGACAAATGTACAGGGTGCTTTGACAAGCGGCATAATTGTTGAAACTGAGGCTTATTCATGGAAGGAGCGGGGTTGCCATGCTTATGGAGGACGGAAGACAGCCCGCAATGAGGTCATGTTTGAGGCGGGAGGAAGGGCATACGTGTACCTGTGTTATGGGGTGCATAACCTGTTTAATGTGGTAACCAATCGGCAAGGGTTGGCGGATGCTGTATTGATTCGTGCTATTGAGCCTGTTACCGGATTGGAGGAAATGTATAAGCGAAGAGGCCAGGTGGGTCTGTTTCAACTTACCTCCGGACCGGGTAAACTAACCCGCGCATTAGGCATTGATCGTTCGTGGAATGGAAAAATACTTTGGAATAATGATGTTTGGATTGAACATACAGACATGAACGTCAGTTCAAAGTATATAGAACATGGTAAACGAATAGGTATTGACTATGCAGGTGCCGATGCTAACTTGCCTTGGCGTTTTATGCTGAAGGGGAATAAGTGGATTAGTAAATGAACACAAGACGTAAGCAGTAAGACTTTGATAATTATAATTTGCTTTCATGAATAGTTTTTTGAGTTTTATACTTTTCAGTATAAGTTTTGCTGGGTTAGCGCAATCAGTTTTTTCCCCATCATCATTTGCGCTGATCAATTCACCGTATGATGAGCAAAACCCCGTAGTAAGTCCGGATGGAAAAAATCTTTTTTTTACGATCGCTAATCATCCTCGAAATGTTGATGGCAAACGAGACCCTGGTGATATTTGGTTTTCGGTTTGGTTAGGCGATAGTTGGTCGGCCCCGGTACATGCAGGCCCTGTATTGAACAACCGTGGCTATAATGCTGTTGCCGGATTTTCAAGTGATGGCATTCAAATGTTTCTATTAAGTCATTATGATCCTTCCGGTTTGGCACGAACGCAGGGAATCTCGGTTTCCAGGAGAACAGGTTCGGGGTGGTCGAAGCCTGAAAATATTTTTATTCCATATTTTCAAAATAAGTCTTCCTTGCAGAGTGGCCACGTAGCAGCTGATGGAAGTGTGTTTGTTTATTCGGCAGAAACCTATGGATCATATGGTGTAGAGGATTTGTATATAACCTTACGCGGTACGGATGGGAAATGGTCGGAGCCGCGAAATCTTGGCTCAACGATCAACACACAGTTTCAGGAGCTTAGTCCGTCTTTAAGTGAAGATGGAAAGATTCTCTATTTCTCAAGCAATGGAAGGAAAGGACTGGGCAGCTTTGATGTGTATTACAGTCAGCGATTGGATGATTCGTATTTGCGCTGGTCCGAACCGGTAAATATCAGTATGCCAATTAATTCGGAGGGTCGTGAGCTGTTCTTCCGGGCGTATGATTCGTTTGGCTATTCCTTATTCACCTCCACTACAAACAGCGATGGGTACGGTGATATTCGTTGCTTCATCCCTGAACGTAAGGACAGTGTTGTATTGGTAGCAGTACCAGACACGTTAATCAAACTAAGAGAGAAGAAATATGATGTGCTTCCTGAAAATGAAATCCGCATCTTCGGTAAAGTATTTGACGCCACGAACGATGGACCTGTTCAGGCTAATTTGAAATTTTCGAGTTCAGGAAAAACATTTTCTTCACAAGCTGCAGGTACACAAGGGTATTCTATAAATGTCATTTCTACGGAATCTTATTCACTTGAAGTAATTGCCGATGGGTACATCAGTTCATTAGAAAAATTAAACCTGCATACAATCGAGTTGCGCGAACTCGAAATGAACTTCAGACTTCAACCCATTGCCGTGGGTGCCACCGTAAACCTGAAGAGTGTGTTGTTTGTGCAAAGTAAGCCAGCCTTGCTTCCTGAATCATACCCGGAACTTGATTTGGTAGTATCCTTTATGCAAACCAACCCAACTGTGGAAATTGAACTGGCCGGTCACACCGATAGCCGGGGATCATTTCGCCAGCTTATGGAACTTTCGCAACAACGGGTTAACCGTGTAAAGGAGTACCTGGTCTCAAAAGGAATTGACAAAAAGCGAATTACCGGAAGAGGATTTGGCGGCTCTAAACCTGTTGCCAGCAACGATACTGAGGAAGGAAGGATACTCAATCGTAGAGTTGAATTCATTATTAAGAAAAAATAGATGCTGCCCTGCGAGCTGCAGAAAAAGTTAAGTTGTTTGTCGACTAAGTATCTAATCATGCGCAGCATGATACCGATTGGTAACGACACACCAATTATGAGCGATGGCGGTTCCCCATAACCCATTTTTATTTAAGTCGTTGTCAGCCTGAGCTTGTCGCGGACGATTAAGCTTTAAAACTTCTTTTTAGTTGACTTCTAAAATCCTTCTGCTTTATCATCGCCTCGCGGATCTGCCCCACCTTCAAGTTTTCCATCCGGTAAAACCAGAATGGCATCAACGCGTCCAATGGCTTTACGCGATTTGAAAGAATGTCCCATCGAAACCAACTTCAGACTATCTTTTTCTGAAAGGGTTTTATACTCTGGAGCAATTTCATCAGGATACCACTGACTGTGTATCCGTTTAGCATTAACAGCTTCCTGCATGCCCATTCCATGCTCAACAACATTCAGGATAACCTGAAATACCGAGGTGATGATGGTGCTACCACCAGGCGTTCCAACGACCATGAATAGCTTTCTGTCTTTTTCAACAATAGTAGGCGTCATGGCGCTGAGCATACGCTTATTGGGTTCTACTTTATTCGCTTCACCTCCCAGCACACCAAACATGTTTGGTACTCCGGGCTTGGCGCTGAAATCGTCCATTTCATTATTCAGGAAAAATCCTGAACCGGCCACTACCACATAGCTGCCGAACCATCCGTTTATGGTTGTAGTTACCGATACCGCATTACCATACTTATCCACCACCGACAAGTGTGTTGTCTCTTCTGATTCATATCCTTCGATGATGCCTGGTTTTATTTCTGAGCTTGGTGTGGCTTTCTTTGGATCAAAGGATTGCATTCTGCCTTTGTTGTATTCAGCATCCATCATTTGCGCGATAGGTACTTCGTAAAAATCAGGGTCCCCAAGATATTTTGAGCGGTCAGCATAAACCCTTCGCTCGGCTTCCACCATGAGGTGCACTGCTTTTGGCGTATTGAAACCCCATTTTTTTATTGGATAAGGTTCGACTGATTTTAATAGTTGCACTAAACACACCCCGCCACTAGACGATGGTGGCATAGAAATGATTTTGTAATTTTTGTAATGGGCAGCAATCGGTTCACGCCATGTGGACGAGTAATTTTGTAAATCTTCTGCTGTAATTAATCCATTTCCTCGTTTCATTTCGGCTACAATATCCTCAGCGGTCTTCCCTTCATAAAAACCGGCACGTCCGTTATCCCGAATACGCTCAAGGGTTTTTCCTAAATCAGTCCAAAAAATTGTATCGCCAGCTTGCCATTTTTCACGAATAAGAAAATCCGGTTTAACTGTATTATAGGTATGCAACCTCTCTTGTAATTCATTCAACCATTTCGCTTCCCTGTCGGTGAGTGGAAAACCATGTAGAGCCAGATCAATAGCAGGTTGTACCAATGCTGCCCAGGGTAGTGAACCATATTTTTTATGCGACTCCACCATGCCGTCTACCGATCCTGGAACACCACAGGCCAGGTGACCGGCTGTACTTAAATTTTCAATGACATTTCCGGCTCTGTCGAGATACATATTCGTACTGGCTTCTGCAGGAGCTTTTTCACGGTAATCAAGTGAAGCCACCTCTCCGTTATTCAGGCGAACTACCATAAAACCACCTCCGCCTATATTGCCGGCTGCCGGAAAAACCACGGCAAGTGCCAACTGTGTTGCTATGGCGGCATCAACGGCATTACCACCTTTTTTAAGAATATCAAGGCCAACTTTTGAGGCCAGTGGATGAGCTGACACAACCATTGCTGAATCAGCAATCAGCCCAATAACTGGTTCCGATTTTTTATCCGGCTTACAAGCAGCGACTGCGATAACAGTTAGAAGCAGGATTGTACGCTTTAGCATAAATAAATTGGTTACGTTTTCTTAAATGTATTAATTAAATGCCAACTTAAGTAAAGTTTAGCCAATGAGTCTTCGTAAAGAGAAAGCCGCCCGTCTGAAAGTTCATATTTTGGACAATACCCTGAAGCTGATCGGTAAACGACCCTTTGAGGATTTATACGTTGACGATTTATGTGCCCGGGTTAAAGTAAGTAAAGTAACTTTCTTCAAATATTTCCCTCAAAAAGAAGATCTGCTGCTTTACTATTTCAGGGTGTGGTGTCTCGATCGGGCTGTTGAGTTGTCGGGCAAACCAAAGGAAGGATTACACGGTATTTATTACTTAATCGACAAGCTTAGCGAAGAATGTGAAAAACATCCCGGCCTGATGTTAAGCCTGCTTGGCTATCTGGCCGATGTGAAGCGCGCCCCAAAACCCTTTCCGGTTAAAGCTGAAGAAAAAGTAATTTTATATCCGGATATAAAGGATATTCAGGCACTGGAGATTCAGTCACTGGATCAGATGCTCGAGAAGTTTACCCTGGAAGCAATTTTCAGAAAGGAGTTTACCAAATCATCTTCAACGC
>CAZQXC010000026.1:0-22664 GCA_964597075.1 uncultured Roseivirgaceae bacterium
GTTTGAACAATTTTGATAAGGATGGTGCTGAACAAAATGCCGTTCAACTCAACCTGGGGTACAAAGTTTCGGAACAATTTTCCATCAGGCCGTTCCTGCGGTATAATGATTTTGATGGTCAGTATGATTTAGGAGCATTTACCGATGATCCGGATGCGCGTTACAATGCAAGCACCCTGCAGTATGGAGTTAATACCGATTATCAATTCAAGCAAGGCATAATCACCTTGATGTACGCCAACAACAAAACCGAGCGAACTTTTCAGGATATGTTTGGCGGGCCATACCATTATGACGGAAGATTCAACCACGGTGAAGTGTTTGGCAAATTCAACCTGTCCAATCAACTTCAACTGGTAGGTGGTGCTGCATACCAACACTTTACCATGGTTGCTACCAACACCACCATTGAAAATCCTGAAACATCGATCATAAGTCCATACCTTTCATTTTTTGTTACTAACCTGAATGGATTTTCGGCAGAAGTGGGTGGGCGTTTGAACAGCCATTCGGTTTATGGCGACAATTTTACGTATAGCATTAATCCTTCCTATTTCATTAATAAAAAAGCCAAGTTGTTTATTAATTACTCCACAGGTTTCAAGGCGCCAACCCTTTCGCAGTTGTATGGCCCTTTTGGTGCCAATGAAGATTTGAAACCGGAGGAAAGTACCAGTGTTGAAGGTGGCCTGCATTGGATGGCCGAAGACGGAAAGCTGGATGCGCGTGTAACGTACTTCAACCGAAAAATTGATAATGTAATAGCCTATACCACCGGTTATGTAAACTGGGACAAGTTGGATGACCATGGTGTTGAAGTAGAAGCTTTCTATAAATTGAATAAGGTCACCTTCACGGGCTTCTATGCGTATGTAGAAGGAGAAATTACCACACCTGTTGGCGCAGGCACGGAAACAAAGCCCAACGATCTTCTCCGTAGGCCAAAACATTCTGTTGGGTTAAACATTGGATACCGGACATCTGATAAACTATTTGCGAGCCTGAATTTCAAAACCTTCGGCCAGCGCAATGATTTATTCTTTGATTTCAACACCTTCACCAGTAGTCCGGTAGTGTTGGATGCCTACCAGTTGTTGGATGTTTATGTTGAGTATGCCTTGCTGGACGGTCGAGTGAAAATCTTTGGTGACTTCCGCAACCTGCTTGATCAGGATTACTACGAAGTGTATGGATACAATACACAGCCTTTGAATCTATCGTTGGGTGTGCGCGCCACATTTTGAGTATGGATAACCTAAGAAAGAAAAATGCAGCAAGTTCAGCGGCCAACGCCTCTTCTGTGCCTGACTATTACTTGGAGAATGGTAAACTGGTATTTACCGCCTTCTATCACTTGAAAAGAGGATATTGTTGTCAAAGCGGGTGCCGGCATTGTCCGTATAAAACATCTGTAAATAAGTAAACTGCCAGGGCAAAGGCACCAGGTTAGTGTAAGCCACCGGAAATTCTCACCGGTGGCTTTTTCATTCCTAAAACCATTGACCATATGATGGATAATATGTGCAACAGTGTTGCAATGTTATGCTTTAGTTTTTATAATTGCAACATTGTTGCAATTATAATGATAAACTTCCTTGACTTATTTTTACCGGTTAACGTACAGCCACATGTACTTAAAACCACTGACTTCACGCAGTTAATACTAATTACTAAACGGCAGTACAACCTGGCCATTTATTCGCGAAGCGTTGATGCGCAATTGGAAATGGCCATTCTGGCACTTATGCAATCTTCATTTAAAAGCATTGACAAAGTAATGGAGTCAAACGAAGATTGGCGTGAATCTATCGCTCTGGCAATAGGCCTGGAATCCTCTTCCAACTGGATTGTACTTGAGCCATTGGTAAATGACATCGCTTTTTGTTGCGAATTATTTTCCAGTATCACGAACCCCCGAATGCTTAGACTTTCACTAAAAGTGATTACAACAGATGCATGCAGAAAATTTCACATAGATGGCTACACCTACCGGTTACTATGCAGCTATCACGGACCGGGTACACAATGGGTGTATAATGACCAAGTTAATCGGAAAGCATTAGGAGTAGGAGAAAATGAAAAGATCATTAAAAACTGGAATGAAATTCAGCAAATGGGCACGTTTGATGTTGCCATTCTAAAGGGTGAGTTGCCTCATCAACGAAATGGCAATGGTATTGTGCATCGCTCACCGCCCATTCAGCACACCAACGATAAGCGCTTGGTATTACGAATTGATTATACTTCTTAAACCACATGAACTATGCTATCAGCTAAAAATTTAACAAAGGTTTATAACGGTCATCCGGCTTTAGCGGATGTTTCCTTTACCGTAAATCCGGGTGAAATTTTTTGTCTTCTTGGGGCTAACGGTGCCGGAAAAACCACCACCATTAATTTGTTCCTCAATTTTATTGAACCCAGTGGGGGAGAGGTCTTCATTGGGGACTTCAAGGTTACCGATTCACCGCTTGAAACAAAGAAGTTGCTAGCCTACATTCCGGAAAACCTGATGCTTTATCCCAACCTAACGGGTATCGAAAACCTCGATTACTTCTCCAGCCTGGCCGGTAAACGATATAGCAACGAAGAATTAGGAAAATTTTTATCGGAAGCAGGTCTTCAGCTAGATGCGCATGAGAAAAGAATAAGTACTTATTCCAAAGGCATGCGTCAAAAGGTAGGGGTAGCCATTGCCCTAGCTAAGCAGGCCAAAGTACTATTGTTGGATGAGCCTACTTCGGGCCTTGACCCCAAAGCCAGCAATGAGTTTGCTGCCTTACTTAAAAAACTCAGTCAGCAAGGTGTAGCCACGTTGATGGCCACACACGATTTATTTCGTGCGAAAGAAACGGGCACACACATCGGTATTATGAAAGAAGGTAAGCTGGTGGAAACATTAACCACCGAACAAATTAACCACACTGATTTGGAGAAACTGTATTTACAACACATGAATTAAACCTCACCCCTAGCCCCTCTCCTTTTTGGAGAGGGGAATGAGTTAACTAACAATGAAGAGCTATGATATTTAAAATTGCTTCAAAAGAAATGAAAGAAGTGCTCCGCGATGGGCGCTTCAGGGTACTGTCTATACTGTGCCTGGTACTATTGTTGGTGGCGGTGTTTTCTGGTAAACGGTATTATGAATATGTAAATACACAACACCAGGAGGCTGAAGAGAAGGAACGTTTAAACTGGGTGAGTCAGGATGCGAAGAACCCACACTCGGCTGCGCATTATGGTACACATGCTTTTAAGCCCAAGTATCCTATGTCGTTGATTGATCAGGGGGTGGATAAGTACACGGGTGTAAGTTTATTCCTGGAAGCGCATGCCCGAAACGAGGCTCAGTTCATGGCCGCACAAGACCAAACAGCGCTTTCGCGATTTGGTGACTTAACACCCGATTTCATTTTACTTTTTTTATTGCCGCTACTTATCATCCTGGTGGGCTTCAATGCCATTACCCGTGAAAAAGAGAGTGGCACACTTCGCCTGTTACAAAGCATGGGCGTATCACCGGTCAATCTGGCGCTGGGCAAGTGGTTAGGAATTTTTATACCGGTAGCGGTACTGCTTGCATTTATTTTTTTGCTTGCTGCCCTTCTCCTAAGTAACCTCTCAGATTTTGGGGAATTCAGTTTGTCTGCCTTGCTGATTTTGTTTGGTGTGTACCTCTTGTACTATGCAGTCTTCTCCAATCTTGTACTTATCGTATCAGCCTGGGCGAAAAAGTCGAGCATTGCTTTTGTGATTTTACTGTCGGCTTGGATTGTTGCTTGCCTCGGGATGCCTAAGCTTACCACCAACCTGGCCGATACGCTATATCCTTATCCTACTCAGCAGGCGTTTATTGAAGCGGTGAACGAAGACAAGAAGCAAGGTTTAGATGGCCACGATCCCTGGAATGATGCAGCGAAAAAACTTGAAGAAGAAGTGCTTGCTGAACATGGTGTAGATAGCCTGCATAAACTCCCCTTTAATTTTGATGGCTACTTGATGCAGAAAGGCGAAGAATATGAAGCTGAAATCTTCTTTAAGCACTACGAACATCTTAAAGAAATTTATGAAAGTCAGAGCAAACTTTACAAAAATGCAGCAGCACTAAGTCCTTTTCTTCCTGCACGCTTTTTATCCATGGCACTCTGCCGCACCGATTACCACAGTCATTGGCATTTCAGTGATGAAGCGGAAAAGTACCGCCTGAAAATGATGAATGATCTGAATATGGATTTTGCAGACAACTCAAGCTATGGTGACTGGTCCTATAAATCAAACCCTGAGTTGTGGACAAAGATTGAACCCTTCAATTACAATCCTCCCAGTTATGCTTCCGTAATCGCTTTCAATGCAGGCAATTTTGCGGTGCTTATCGTTTGGTTTGTACTGAGTGGAGTAACACTGGTTTACAGATGTAAAAAATTAAAAGCTGTATAATATGGCAAACCGACAACAATTTAAATACGAATGGCTAGGTCTCTTACGCGACCGCTGGGTTTTGATTCTTTCCTTGTTGCTTTTACTGGTTTGCATCTATGCAACTCACAATGGCAAGGAAAAAGTTGCTGAGCGAAAGCAACCCATCGATAAAGCTATTGATGAAATGAAAGCCAGTGATGAACAGTACAAGGCGCTTATTGATTCAGTTGAACAGGGTTTAAAAGCTGATTTGCCAGTATGGCAAAATCCGCAGCGCCTCAATGTAATTGGTCAACGCGCAGCGCGCGTAGCTGCCTTTGAGCCACAAGCACTTGCTTTAATTTCAACGGGCCAAAGTGATTTATTTACACACATGGTGAAACCACGGTTATATGGTGAAGCACTTTCATTGGGTTTCTCTGAATTATCAAATCCCGTACAACTACTCTTCGGTAATTTTGATCTTGCTTTTGTTTGTATTTACCTATTACCCTTATTGATTCTGGCTTTTAGTTATAATGTGTTAAGTGCAGAAAAGGAATCAGGGGCGTTGCGTCTCACGTTGGCTCAGCCCATACCAGTTACCCAATGGCTGCTCAATAAACTCTTATTGCGCTTTGTAGTGCTCGCAGTAATTTTAATCATAGCTTTTAGTGTTTCGTTGATGACCGCAGGGGTGGAACTTGCTCAGGAATTTAGTTTACTAGCGAAAATTATACTGGCCTTATTGGCGTACATGCTATTTTGGTTTGGTCTATCATTTTTGGTAAACCTGCGTGGTCGTTCTTCGGGCAGCAATGCCGTGGTGCTGGTTTCATTGTGGGTATTAATTGTATTGTTGATACCCGCCATGATCAGTCAGCTGGCCAATAATCTTTATCCGGTCCCTTCGCGTGTGGGCATGATTTCAGAATTGCGTTATGCCGAAGCTGAAGCGCAGAAGAATGCTAATCAGATCTTGGAAAGTTATTACCGTGATCACCCGGAACTGGCGCGAACGGACACCACGAAACAGGAGTTTTATCCATTCTGGCTTGGTTATTTTGCTTCACAGGATGAGATACGCAAAGCGGTGGGGCCTATCTTATCCGAGTACGAAGGTAAACTGCATGCACAGCAACAAACTGTGGACAGGTTGCGGATTTTGTCTCCGGCCATCTTAATGCAGAATATTTTTAATGAATCCGCGGGTACATCCTCCAGGCATTACAATAGTTATCGGCAGCAGGTGGTTGACTTTGCAACCGAATGGAGAAACTTCTTTTTGCCACGAATGTTCCGAAACGAGTTGATGCAGAAAACCTTGATGGATGACCTTCCCCACTTTTCATTTGATGAAGATAAAATCGAAAAGCAATACACGGCTGATATTCTGGTATTGTTGTTCTATGGTTTTGCAGGTTTCGTATACAGTTTTATGGTATATAGAAATTATGTAACGGAGAAAGTACTGCTGACTTAATCAATTTGAAATTTCCCTTCATCGTACGTAGCGGATGGATATGGTTTCTTATGGTAAACGTATTCGCTTATGCGCAAGATACGTTTGATCCGCCCAAAGAGCCGATCGAAATTTTAGCTATTCCAACAAGTAATGGAATAAACTTGGATGGCGTGCCTGATGAACCGGATTGGAAAAACGCTGAGACGTATAGTTCATTTATCCAGTATGAACCTCAACAAGGCGCTGCGTCCTCACTGTTTACCGAGGTTCGGGTGCTGTATGATGACAAATTCCTGTATGTTGCCGCTTTCAATGCTACCGGTAACGGCAAAAAGGACATTCGCGTGCAAAATATGCAACGTGATTTTGATTATGGTAACAACGATTTATTTGGTGTAGCCATTGATGGTTTTCGCGACCAACGTAATGCTATGGTGTTTCAGGCGAATCCATACAGTGCCCAACGCGAATTGCTTGTGCTGGACGGGAGTACGTTTAATCGTGAATGGGACGGACTTTGGCGCGTACGTACACATATAACTGATTCAGGTTGGCATATTGAAATGGCAATTCCGTGGAAAACCCTTCGGTATCCGAAAGATTGTCGTGAAATGGGTATTGTTTTTACCCGTAATATTCGCAAGAATAATGAGAACATCACGCTGCCGGCACAGCCGCGAGCCTATGCGCCTTATCGTATGGCCTATGCGGCTGTACTCAGGAATATTATGCCACCACCTCCATCCTTTAATTTGTTATTCAATCCTTATGCATTGCTGGATGTGCAGGAGCAGAAAAGCGGAGAGCGGGTAAAAGCACAAACTGATGTTAAAGCCGGGGGAGAACTAAAGTGGACGATTGATCCGTCAACCGCGTTGGACCTTACGTACAACACGGATTTTGCCCAAGCCGATGTTGACCGGCAAGTGGTCAACCTGTCCCGTTTTTCGGTTTTCTTTCCGGAACGCAGGCAGTTTTTTCTGGAGGGCGCTGAAATTTATACCAATCGGGCATGGAGCACCCTGCAACCATTCTTTAGCCGCAGAATTGGATTAGATGAAAATGGAAATCCCATTCCAATTGAAGCCGGTACCCGGCTTACGCATCGAAGTGACAAGCAAATGATTGGTGCCCTGGCGATCCGGCAACGGGGTGATCAACAAAATCCGGCAGCAAATTTTGCTGTTGCACGGTATGCCAGAAACTTTTCTAAACAAAGTAGAGTTGGAGGACTTTTTTCCTACCGATATGATGAGGCAGATACAAGTGGTGTGAGTACAGGTAACACTACGTTTACATTAGATGGATTTATCAGGCCCACTCAACGGGTTAACGTGTATTGGATTTTATCGGGTACAAAATCTACAGGACGTATTCAAGATGAAGGTATGGCTGGTGCCGTTTGGGGATTTTGGGACACAAACGATATTTATTTAGGACACATTCAAGCCATCATTTCGGAAGGCTACAATCCACGCTCAGGGTTTGTTGATGATACAAACTACATGGCTACAAGTCCTGCAGTGACCTATAAATGGCGGCCCTCCTGGCGACCTGATTTTATTCGACAAATCAATCCGGGGCTCACCGTTTTTATGTATCACCGCCAGTCGGATTGGGCCTTTCGGGAGGGCTTTCTTTCTTTCCGGGTGTTGGATTTCGATTTGCAAAATGGTGGTCGATTTTTTTATTCGGCCGTTCCGAACTGGCAAAACTTATTTGATTCTTTTTTTCCAATTGGCATTGAAATAGCACAGGGTGCATATTACTATTTGCGGCATCGTATGGGTTTCCGATCAGATTTTTCGCGGAAAGTGGCGGGAGAATTCACATACGCAACAGGTAAATATTTTGATGGACACCTCAACTCGTTTGCATTCAACGGACGTGTTGCTCCCGATCCGCGCCTGGCGTGCACCTTTAGTTATGAATACAACCAAGTCCGTAACCTTGGCGTTGATGCATTGGATCGAGACACACACCTGATGGGTGTTGACGTTCGGTTGGCATTAAATCCCCGGGTTCAGCTTATTTCCTTCTATCAATATAACACCGCTGCAAATCGGGCAACACTTAATGCGCGATTTGTGTGGGAGTACCAACCGCTATCATTTGTCTACCTGGTGATGAACGATAACCGATTTGATGCGCTGAATCCGGAAACATCTTCTATGGATCGTTTCCAGAACCAGCAGGGTATATTGAAGATTACTTGGCTAAAGCAATTTTAAATGAATCTTTAGTTTGATGAAGTAAATGAACTTTTATATTTGCAACATTGTTGCATTTAAGTCTATGAAAATATCTATCCTTAAAACAGGTTTTTTGTTCGTGCTTGTGTTAAGCATAACCGTTGCCGCACAATCTCCATTACCCTCTGATGAAGACGGATGGAATGTTTTTGCTAAAGTCAAATTCACTTCAAAGTATTATAAAGAGTTAAAAGAATATTTTTTAACACCTTTCTTTGATTCCCGCATACAGGCGCTGGAAGGAACCGAGATTCAATTGCGGGGTCACTACATGCCCTTTGATCTGGATGATAAAAAAACCATCATTCTATCAAAGTTTCCATATGCAGCTTGTTTTTTCTGTGGAGGTGCCGGGCCTGAATCTGTGGCAGAGGTTTCTTTTGTTTCTAAGCCTCCCAAGTTTAAAGCCGATAAGATTATTACTGTGAAAGGGAAGCTTAAATTAAATGATTCGGATGTTAATCACTTGAATTTTTTGCTTATCGAAGCCAGCCTTATTGAATAAACCAATATGAACTATGAATAAAATGTGTTACACCCTGTTACTTGGATTCGTACTGGCGTGTTCGGGTCCATCGAAGGAGGAACAAAAACTTTTCAATGAGGCAGCTTCAATCCATAACGGAGCAGTTGAACGTGCCGGTAAGCTAAAAGATCAGCTGAAGAGGTTGGAAGAAGATTCTTTAATCAATCAGGACTCGGTTCTTGTATTGTTGGCAGCACTGAACGTGTGGAGCGAAGATTTGGTAGAAGTTCCTGGAAATGAAGCCCATCACCACCATGATGAGGATGATGATCACCACCATCATCATGGCAAGCAGGATGATATTTCTGCACAGGAAATGCTCGCTGTTCAGCAGGAGATAAGTGCCAGACTTTCCCAACTTGAAGAACGCGCCAAGAAACTATCAACCACGAAGTAATAACAGGTAATTATAATTGTATGCTATCCATTCTAAAGAAAAAAAAACTTCCAGTTACTGTGCTTAGCGGATTTTTGGGGGCCGGTAAAACAACCCTTCTTAACCATGTGCTGAATAACCGGAAAGGTTTACGCGTTGCCGTAATCGTAAACGATATGAGCGAGGTAAACGTAGACGCGCAATTGGTTAAAAACGGAGTAAAACTTTCACGCACCGAAGAGAAGCTTGTAGAGTTAAGTAACGGTTGCATTTGTTGTACCCTGCGCGAAGACCTGATCAAAGAGGTCAGCATACTGGCCCGGAACGGTAAGTTTGATTATCTGCTTATTGAGAGTACAGGTATATCCGAACCTATACCGGTGGCGCAAACCTTCAGCTTTTCTACCGGTGAACCCCTTACGGATTTAACGCCCCTTACACGATTGGATACCTTGGTTACGGTAGTAGATGCTTTTAATTTCTTTAAAGATTTTGGAAGCAGTGACTCCTTACTGGATAGAAAACTAACCGATGATGGAGAAGATCAGCGCACGATTGTGAATCTATTAACCGACCAGATTGAATTTGCCAATGTAATCGTATTAAATAAAACAGACTTGGTGAGTACAAACCAGTTAAACTTGCTGGAAGGAATCTTGAAAAGGCTGAACCCGGAGGCGCGCATCATTAAGACCAAAATGGGGTTGATTGATCCAAAAGATATTCTGGATACCAAAATATTTGATTATGAAAAAGCTTCCCAATCAGCAGGGTGGATTAAAGAATTAAATAATGAACACATTCCGGAGACAGAAGAATACGGAATTAGCTCGTTTGTATTTCGCAATCATCGACCGTTTCACCCGGAGCGCTTCTGGAATTTTGTTCAACAATGGCCTGGAAACATTGTGCGTAGCAAGGGTATTTTCTGGATGGCCTCACGCCCGGACAATGCCATTTTATGGAGCCAGGCAGGTGGTTCATCAAAAGCTGAAATTTATGGTAAGTGGTGGGCATCTGTCCCTGAACGGGAACGTAGAAGAAAGCCAGCTTTCATGGCGGATCGAGAGGCTATTATGAAAAAATGGGATTCTACCTGGGGTGATCGGTTGAATGAATTAGTGATTATTGGTACACAATTGGATAAGGAACTTTTACACCTTGCTTTAGAAGGATGTTTAATATCCGAAGATGAGGTGCTTAATTATAAGCAGGAAAAAAAGTTTGCTGACCCTTGGCCGTTGTAGAAAAGAAATGGCGCCCTTGCGAAGCGCCATTTCAACCCAAACCCAACCCTTCAATCGGTTATCCTACTGCTTTTTCAAGTTCTTCAATTCTTGGTTGTGCCTCGTGTTTACCAAGCGAAAGTGATTGACGGTAAAGTTCCAAGGCTTCACGCTGAGTTTCTTTCTTCTTTTTCGGAGCAAACTTGGTGCGCTCAGCTGCTGTTTCTAAAGCCCTCGCTTGTGCAAAGTATAAGTCGGCCTGACTCTTTACTGACAGTGTGTTTATTTCCAGAACTTTTGTTTCAAGGTTCGCAATATCCTGCTCCCTCATTTTAATTACCCCCTGCTGCTCTTCAAGCGACTGATCTTTTTGATTAATCGTTAAGGCCATCGTTTGATTCTCATTACGCATCTTATCAACTTCACCCTGTAGGACAACCATTTGCTGACTGTTTGCCTCCAGTTCACGCTTCATTCTTTTTATGGTTGCCGTATAGTTGGTATTGCTTTGCTTCAGGGATTTTTCCAACTCGGCAATCTTTTGTTGTGTTTCTTTTACATACCCATTAATCTCATTTAAACGGGTTTTATAATTGGCATAAGTCGTACCCTCCACCATATGGGCTTTTAGCAACTGCCTGCTGGCATCAATGGAGTCAATCAGCGTTCCGATTTCCTGAAGTGTTTGAGCGTTCTGCTGGCTGATGGATAACTCAACCTGGAGTGAATCTACTTTTGAAAGCAGCATTTCTTTTTCTTTGGTGCCGCAACCCCAGATCAAGCCAACAATCAAAAGCGTAGAAATAAAATTTAAAGTTTTCATGTGAGTAGTGTTTTAATTAACAGTTTATCCTCAAATGAGATGCTAAATTTCCAGACATCTTTCCATGGCATTTTTGATACTAAAATCACAATCCTATGATGTCAACTATGTTGAATTTGTAAATAAATTGTAGAATTATTCTACAATTTGGGTATCCAAACCATTGTCTGATTGGGTGGTAATACCAAAATAAATATCGAGTAGGACCTTCAACCGTGATCACTTTTTGAAAACGAAGTACACGGCCAGTACAAGAAACAAAAAAGCAATCAGGTGGTTGGTGCGGAAGGTTTCATTTTTAAAGAAGAGGAGAGAAAAAATAACAAACACCACTAAAGTGATGACCTCTTGAATAACCTTAAGTTGTACCAGTGAGAATGGACCTCCGTATCCTTTAAAGCCGATTCGGTTGGCAGGCACTTGCAGCGTATATTCAAACAGCGCAATGCCCCAGCTGATAAAGATGATGGAAATAAGGGGTAGGCTTGCGCTCCATTTCATTTCCTTGAATTTCAAATGCCCGTACCAGGCGAAGGTCATGAAGGCGTTACTAAGGATGAGTAGAAATATGGTGTAGAATGCCTTCATAATTTGAAAATTTGAAAATGAATTAATTTGAAAATTGAGCGTATTTAATTTTCAAATCTTCAAATTATTTCATTTTCAAATTACTTAACTAATTTCTTATACCGAATCCGATGCGGTTGATCATCACCCAAACGTTTCTTCTTGTTCTCTTCATATTCACTGAAGCTTCCTTCAAAGGCGAATACCTGTGAGTCACCTTCAAAAGCCAGAATGTGGGTACATACGCGGTCAAGGAACCAGCGATCGTGAGAGATAATTACGGCACAACCTGCAAAGTTCTCCAGTGCTTCTTCCAGTGCACGCAAGGTGTTTACATCCAAATCGTTGGTAGGTTCATCCAGTAACAACAAGTTGCCACCTTGCTTCAACGCTATGGCCAGGTGTACACGGTTACGCATACCACCGGAAAGTTCTTTTATTTTTTTCTGCTGATCGGTTCCGTTGAAGTTAAACTTGCCAACATACGCGCGTGAGTTTTGCTGCTTCCCACCAATTTCAATGAGTTCATTTCCTCCCGTAATGGCTTGCCAAACGGTGTCTTCTGGCTTCAGGTCATCATGCTCCTGATCCACATAGGCAATCTGTACCGTTTCACCTACTTCAAATGTTCCAGCATCGGGTTTCTCCTTACCAACAATCATTTTGAAGAGCGTGGTTTTACCGGCACCGTTTGGCCCGATAATGCCAACAATTCCTGCGGGTGGAAGAGAGAACGTTAAATTTTCGTATAGCAATTTATCGCCATAAGCCTTTGCAACACCCGTGGCTTCAATCACTTTATTGCCCAGGCGCGGGCCGGGCGGAATGTAGAGCTCCAGTTTTTCTTCACGCTCTTTTGTTTCCTGCGACAATAATTTCTCGTATGCACCCAAACGTGCTTTGGCTTTGGCTTGCCTTCCTTTGGGATTCATGCGCACCCATTCCAATTCGCGCTCCAGTGTTTTTTGTCTCTTCGATTCTGATTTCTCTTCCTGCGCTAGTCGTTTTTGTTTTTGCTCCAGCCATGACGAGTAGTTACCCTTCCACGGAATACCTTCACCGCGATCAAGTTCTAAAATCCAACCGGCAACATTGTCGAGGAAATAACGATCGTGTGTTACCGCGATGATGGTTCCTTTATATTGCCGCAAGTGTTCTTCTAACCACAGCACCGATTCGGCATCCAGGTGGTTGGTAGGTTCGTCCAATAGTAAAACATCGGGTTCTTTCAAGAGCAAACGACAAAGTGCCACGCGTCTTTTTTCTCCACCCGACAAATACTCTATGTTTGCATCAGGAGGAGGACAGCGCAGCGCATCCATGGCACGCTCCAGTCTATGATCCAGTTCCCAGGCGCCAATGGCATCTAGTTTTTCCTGAACTTCTCCCTGCCGTTGTATGAGTTTGTCCATAGCGTCAGGATCATCCATAAGGGCGGGGTCGGCAAATTTCTCATTGATAGCTTCAAACTCTTTCAGCAGCGCAACGGTTTCGTGAACGCCTTCTTCAACAATTTCCTTTACAGTCTTGGTTTTATCCAGTTGTGGTTCCTGCTCCAATAGGCCAACAGAATACCCCAGGTCGGAAACAACCTCACCTTGAAACTCCTTATCGATACCGGCAATAATGCGCAGTAATGAGGACTTACCCGAGCCGTTTAATCCGAGTACGCCAATTTTGGCACCATAGAAGAAGGAGAGGTAGATATTTTTTAATACTTGTTTGTTGGGTGGATAAATTTTATTCACACCCGTCATGGAGAAAATTATTTTTTCGTCAGCCATAATAGTCGTTTCAGGGCGCAAATATGGGGTTTTTACCCGATAGTCCATAGCCAAAAGGCTGTTGCTGATAGGGGTTACTTTTGCGGGTTTGAGCTATCTATCCGTGTCTATTGACTATGGAGTAATTAATTCTATTTTTGCGGAAAATTAAAGGAGAACAGAAATTATGTATTGGACCCTAGAATTGGCTTCCTACCTGGAAGATGCCCCATGGCCAGCAACGAAAGATGAATTGATTGATTACTCCATTCGTTCCGGTGCGCCATTGGAAGTGGTGGAGAACTTGCAGGAACTGGAAGATGATGGACAGCCCTACGAAAGTATTGAGGAAATTTGGCCCGATTATCCAACCAAGGAAGATTTCTTTTTTAATGAAGACGAGTATTAGAAGAGCTTAGGGACTCACAACATGTAAAAATCCAGAAGCCGGCATTCGCCGGCTTTATTTTTTTGATTTTAATAAAGCCTCTGCTATTACCAAATCCTCAGCCGTGGTGATCTTTATATTTTCATAGCTGCCTTCAAATAGCGAAATGGTATGACCAGCCTTTTCTGCTACGCTGGCATCATCGGTGAGACTTGCATCTTCTTTTAATTCGTAAGCTTTTTTTATTAGCTCAACACGAAAAGTTTGTGGGGTTTGAATCAGTCTGAATTTTGACCGATCCATTGCTTTTGTATTATCTTGATCGGTCATGCGTATAGATTCTTTCAGTCGTACCGCGGCAACTGCCGAGCCGTGAACAGCGGCCAGCCGGAAGGAAGCTCCGATTATATCCTCACTAACCAGTGGCCTCACCCCATCATGAATAGCCACGAGCCCGTCACCATCAATTTTTTCCAAACCATTTTTTACCGATTGAAATCGGGTGTCGCCACCTTTTTGAAGTATGATAGGCTTATGGTAATTGTTTAGCAGGCATAGCTCTTCCCAAAGCGGAAAATCATCTTCAGGAAGAACCAACACAATCTTTATTACTGCAGAATATTTAAAAAAAGCATTGATGGTGTGCATGAGAATGGGCAGGCCATCCAGATCAAGAAATTGCTTGGGTACTTTGCTTTTGATGCGGGTCCCTTTGCCACCGGCAACAATAAGGGCGTATTCGTTATTGTTCATATATTACCCGCAAAATAGCAAAAAAAGGTATGGTGATTCTTCGACTTCTTCTGATCGCTTTTAATGTAGCTGTAGTAACCTATCTGGTATACCGGATGTTTCAGGTAGTGAAAGATCCGTATCTTCCTCAAGGAAGGAAAACATTAATTGTGATTGCCGGAATACTTCTGTTAGTGGCTCCCTTCAGTATGTTCTTTGGAATAATAAATGCCTCTATTCTATACTTTATGATCTATCCGGTGGCTCTTTCACTTTTTCTTTACCTGATTCGGGAGGGAAGTTAAAAGTGGCGGGACTTACCGGTTATTAGATGATCAACATAGCATCGCCATAGGTAAGAAACTTGTATTTCTCCTTCTTGGCTACTTTGTAAGCTTCCATAACTAATTCAAAACCTCCGAAAGCTGCAGCCATCATCATCAGGGTTGACTCTGGCATGTGGAAGTTGGTGATCATAGCATTACAGATTTTAAATTCGTAGGGTGGGAAGATAAATTTATCGGTCCAGCCATCTTTAACTTTTAACCTGTTGTTTGCTGAAACGGCAGATTCCAAAGCACGCATGGAAGTAGTTCCGATAGCGCACACTTTATTTTTATTGTCCAGCGCCTTATTTGCTTTGGCAACTACATCAGACCCAACAATAAAATTCTCGGAATCCATTTTGTGTTTGGTCAGGTCTTCTACATCAACCTGACGGAAAGTTCCTAATCCAATGTGGAGGGTAATGTAGGCCATATCTACACCCTTAAGCTGCAGGCGTTTTACCAACTGACGGGTAAAATGCATACCAGCTGTGGGAGCAGAAACAGCACCCTTATTTTTCGCGAAGATGGTTTGGAAACGCTCTTTATCATCCGCTTCTACTTTGCGCTTAATGTATTTGGGTAGCGGTGTTTCGCCCAGCGTTTCGATTACTTTATCGAACGCTTCGGCATCACCATCAAATAGAAATCGGATAGTTCTTCCTCGTGATGTTGTATTATCAATGACCTCGGCTACGAGATCGCCATTTCCGAAGTATAGCTTGTTGCCTACACGGATTTTACGTGCAGGGTCAACCAAAACGTCCCACAGGTGCATTTCTGCATTAAGTTCGCGCAGGAGGAATACTTCAATTTTAGCGCCTGTTTTTTCTTTGCGGCCGTACAACCTGGCCGGAAAAACCATGGTATCATTGGCTACCATGATATCGCCATTGCCAAAATAATCTACAAGATCTTTGAAAACTTTATGTTCAATTTTTCCGGAATCCTTGTGAATCACCATAAGTCGGGATTCATCGCGGTTTTCAGCAGGACGGAGAGCAATCAGGTTGTTAGGGAGTTCAAACTTAAATTCAGATAGCTTCATATTTTAAATGCAGAGTATGCCCAATGAACAGTTATTTTTTTTAAGGTTGCAAAATTAAGGCAATAGTTGAGATTTACGAAGTGTGGGGCCGCTTTTTAAAGCCCGTAACAAATAACCCGTTTTTTAGTCTAATTGACGTAATTCGGATTGCCAATAGCCGACTAACCGTTGGTTAATTTTGGCGTTAGGGATAATTATGAAAATAATAAGACAAATTCTGGAGAGTTTTCGGTTTGCCTGGCAGGCTTTAAAATCAAACCTGTTGCGCACAATTCTTTCCTTGCTTGGGGTTACCGTGGGGATTTTTGCCATTATAGCCGTGCTTACCCTGGTAGATTCTTTGGAAAAGAATATAAAAGATGGTTTGAGTTTTGCAGGCACAGGTGTGATCTATGTCCAGAAAATGCCCTGGCTTCCTGAATCAGGTGGAGATTACAAATGGTGGGAGTATTTCCGCAGACCTAACGCATCGTATGCTGAATACCGGTTTTTACGGGAAAACTTAAAGAATGTAAGTGCCATAACCATTTTATCGGATCGGGGTAACTCAATACTCAAACGTGATAACAATAGTATTGGACAGGTTCGTGTTGTGGGTGGTGCTGAAAATTACGAGCTAATCTATGAGGTGCCCGTGGAGAAAGGAAGGTATCTTACACCTGATGAACTTGCCGCAGGCAGGAATTCTGTAGTAATTGGTTATGAAGTTGCCAAGGCACTCTTTCCCGGAGAAGAAGATGCGATCGGTAAGACTATCAAGATCAAAAATATGAAGTTCATTGTGGTTGGTGTTGTTAAGCAGGAGGGTCAGGGTTTCTTTGGAAATACAACCAATGACTATGGAGCTATTATGCCGTATAATGCTTTTCGGAAACTTTACCCAACAGGTTCTGGTCGTTGGAATGAGGCGCCCTCCAGCATTGCTTTAAAAGGAACGGAACAGGACATTGGTCTGATTGAACTAGAAAATGAAGTAAGAGGATTACTGCGGAGTAAACGTGGTGTAAGGCCGACTCAAAAAGACAACTTTGCGCTAAACCGGCCTGAAGCCATTTTGAATGTGATTAGTGGTGTGTTTGATATCGTGGGTATTGCCGGGTGGATCATTGGAGGCTTTTCCATGCTGGTAGGTGGTTTTGGCATAGCTAACATCATGTTTGTTTCGGTTAAGGAGCGTACACCCATAATTGGATTACAGAAATCAGTTGGAGCACAAAACTATTTTATACTTTTTCAATTTTTATTCGAGGCAATATTCCTCTGTTTAATTGGTGGACTTGCTGGATTACTTCTCGTT
The DNA here is from genome assembly GCA_964597075.1 of uncultured Roseivirgaceae bacterium. Taxonomy (GTDB): domain Bacteria; phylum Bacteroidota; class Bacteroidia; order Cytophagales; family Cyclobacteriaceae; genus UBA2336. Next base: position 17,191 of record CAZQXC010000026.1, read on the forward strand.
TACCTGATAACCTTTATTCCCATAGGAAGCCTGGTGGTTACCTTGTCGCTTAAGAATATAGTTCTTGGTATTGGTGTCTCAACGGTTATCGGGCTTGTCTCGGGTATTGTGCCTGCAGCCATGGCGGCCAGGTTAGATCCGGTAATTGCTATTCGGGCATAATTGGTCATTGGTCACTGGTCACTAGTAATGATAACCTGATGACTAATGACCAATGAATTGTTACTACTTCTCTTTTACCTCCACTTCTTTTTTGCCCTCAATTCCACTGATTTTTTCTTTTATTTTTCCTTCCAGTTCTTCCATGAGTTCAGGATTGTCTTCAATGAGTTGCTTTACCGAATCACGACCCTGCCCAAGTTTATTTCCGTTATAGGAGAACCAGGAACCTGCCTTTTGAATAACATTGAGTTCAACGCCAATATCTACTATCTCACCCGACTTAGAAATACCTCTTCCATACATGATATCGAATTCAACAACTTTAAATGGAGGGGCTACTTTGTTTTTCACCACCTTCACCTTCACGCGATTACCGGTAATATCATCAGCAGCCTCTTTGATCTGACCAATTCTGCGAATGTCCAGACGAACGGAAGCGTAGAATTTCAAAGCATTTCCACCCGTGGTAGTTTCCGGATTGCCAAACATCACCCCGATTTTTTCGCGCAGCTGGTTTATGAAAACACAAGCACAACCCGTTTTGCTGATGGTACCGGTTAGTTTCCGCAGGGCTTGCGACATTAACCTAGCATGTAATCCCATTTTACTATCACCCATCTCGCCTTCCAGTTCAGCCCGCGGTACAAGGGCAGCCACAGAGTCAATAACAATAATGTCGATGGCGCCAGAGCGAATCAGGTGGTCAGCTATCTCAAGCGCTTGTTCACCATTATCCGGCTGGGAAATCAACAAGTTTTCAGTATCAATACCCAGTTTTTCGGCATAGGTTTTATCGAAGGCATGTTCGGCATCAATGAAAGCTGCCAAACCACCCTTCTTTTGTGTCTCCGCAATCATGTGCATGGTAAGGGTGGTCTTACCCGATGATTCAGGTCCGTAAATTTCAGTTACACGGCCTTTTGGAATACCACCAATACCTAAGGCTAAGTCAAGTCCAAGCGAACCTGTTGAAATGGCCGGAACATCCATGACTTTTTCATCACTTAATTTCATTACGGTACCTTTACCGTAGGTTTTTTCCAGTTTATCGATGGTTAACTGTAGTGCTTTTAATTTTTCTTTAGCGTCACTCATGGTATCGTTTCAAAGTTTATGTTATTGAGTTGTCTGTTTTTCAATTGCGGGTTGAAATTACTACTATGGCTTCCAAAAACAAACAAACAGAATTTATTACGACATAAGTTGTCAGTATTAACCAATCCGTAATAAGGGCCTATATTCTGCACGTTTTGCTAACAAAAAGTAAGTATACTGCATCAGAATTAAGGTATTGATCTGTATGAGGATAGTACTCAAGGTTGTAAAATGGGTTTTTATCAGTGTCGCAGCGCTGCTGATAATTTTATGTTTAGTCTTTTGGGATTTAGTTGCCTACGGATACCGCCAGGCAAAAGGACAGTTGCATATTGTATGGAATGCAAAGTCTGTTGAGGTTTATCTGGCAGATCCCTCCTTTCCTGATTCTCTAAAATACAAACTTCGTTATGTTGATGAAGTGCGGCAGTACGCCATCGATTCATTGGGACTAAAGGACTCCAAAAATTATAAAACTTTATTCGATCAAAAGGGTGAAGAGGTTCTGTGGGTGGTTACCGCCAGCGAACCTTTTGCACTGAAGGAGAAAGAATGGCGATTTCCTGTCTTAGGAAGTGTACCCTACAAAGGTTTTTTTGAAAAGCACAGAGCCCTGCAAGAACAACAGAAACTTGTGTCAGCAGGTTGGGATGTAAATGTTCGAAACCCGGGGGGCTGGTCAACTCTGGGTTGGTTTACCGATCCGATACTTAGCGGTATGCTGTTGAAATCTGAAGGTGACCTTGCCAGTTTGATTATTCATGAGATGGTTCATGCTACCATTTTTGTAAAAGACAGTATCGACTTTAATGAAAACCTCGCTTCATTTATTGGCGATCGGGGAGCAGAGAAGTTCCTCATTCACAAGTTTGGCGAGCAAAGTGAGCAATACCAATCATATGTTCAGGAGGATAAGGAATTTCTTGCCTATGTGGATCACATACTTCGTGGATGTGCTTATCTTGATAGCGTGTATATGGCTATTGCGGATTTATCAAATCCGGAAAAATTGGCAATCAAAGAAACCTCCATTCGCACCATAATTGGATCAGTTGATACGCTTTCCTTTACCGTGCTACTTCATCCATCCAAAAGACATATTACAGCTTTACCCAACAATGCCTACTTCCTTTCTTTTCGAAGGTATCAATCCAAGCAACATGATTTTTGGGACGAATGGAGAGGAGTCTTTCAGGGAGATTTGAAGGCCTATATCAATTACTTAAGTAAACAGTACCCATTCTTATAATCAAGAGGCTATTAAGGAATTGTTAAGAATAGTTGAGTGGTTTTTTAACCCCCCTTTTCTGTCTACTTTTGATGCAAAACCAAGTTAACTTATGGGAAACAAACCCGCGCACAAAGTGCTTGTGGTAGATGACGAAGAACCGATTCTGGAACTTCTGAAATACAATCTTGAGAAAGACGGGTACGAAGTTAAAACAGCAGGAGATGGCGCCCGAGCTGTTGAGATTGCTAAGAAATTTCATCCTGATTTAGTATTACTCGATATCATGATGCCTAATATGGATGGTGTTGAAACCTGTCGGTTGCTACGGGAAATTCCAGAGTTGCAAAAAACCTTCATTGTTTTTCTAACGGCTCGTTCTGAGGAATATTCCGAAGTAGCCGCGTTTGATATTGGCGCGGATGATTACATAACAAAACCCATAAAACCACGCGCACTGGTAAGCCGTATAGGTGCATTGTTCAGAAGAGAAGTGAAGAAGACCAGTCCATCAAGTTCCATATCTGTTGGTGATCTAACGATTGACCGTACAAGTTATACCATCAAGCTTGAGGGCCGTGAGATCAATCTACCGAAAAAGGAATTTGAGCTGCTGTACTTTTTAGCGAGGAACCCCAATAAGGTGTTTAGTCGTGAAGATCTTCTGCAAAACATATGGGGTTCGGATGTATATGTACTGGCCCGGACGGTTGATGTGCACATTCGAAAAGTGCGTGAAAAAATCGGAGAGGACTTTATCACCACTGTAAAGGGGGTAGGCTATAAGTTTAGCCTCAATTAATAATTAATTGGCTGATTTGAAAATTCAATAATTCGAGGATTCGATTCTGAATCCTGAATTTCCGGGCGTATATTTAAAAGATATTTCGTAAAACAACACGCTCTCGTGATTCTTATAAAGATGGGAATCTCACGTGATTAGGGTTTGTGTAAGCGTCTTATTGAAAAAACTTCAGTGGCACATTTTCAAATTAACAATTCTCTAAACTAGAAAATGGTTTACTCCTCCAGGGTACTGGCATTATTATTGGCAATTTGCATAGCTGTTATTACCACACTATTTCTTACACTGTTTAAAGATGCCAACACCACGCTTTTAGTTGTGGCATTCGGCATAAGCTTCTCGGTCTCCTATATTTTAATCTTTATTGTGTTGGAGTTTTTGATTTTTCGGGAGATCAATAAGATATACAGACTCATGGATAAATTGAGAAAAAAGGAGCTCAATAAACTCAGCAAACAAAAGTCAGGAACTCTTAATCCATTGGAAAAAATCAATGAGGAAATTTTTTCCTTTGCGGAATTAAAGCAAAAGGAAATTGATGAGTTGCGTAAGCTCGAAGCTTTCCGAAAAGAGTTTATTGCAGATGTTTCACACGAACTTAAAACACCCATTTTTGCTGCGCAGGGTTTTGTGCATACATTGTTAGATGGTGCAATGGATGATAAGTCTGTCCGCAGCAAGTTTTTAAAAAAGGCTGCCAAAAGTCTTGATGGCCTGGATGCGCTCGTTCAGGATCTACTTACTCTCTCGCACATCGAGACTGGCCAGATTAAAATGCACTTTGATAACATCGATCTTTACAGGCTTACACAGGAAGTTTTTGAGCAATTTGAAGAGAAGGCTGAAAAGCGTGATATTAAATTTCGAATAGAAGGAAACCCCAATAAGGTTATCGTTTATGCCGACTGGCAGCGGATATTTCAGGTGCTTACTAATCTCGTTTCAAATGCTATTAAGCACTCGTATGAAGGAGGTGAGGTGGTGGTGAGTTTTGATGTGAGTAAAAAGTTTGTAACCACACAAATTCGTGATTTTGGAGAAGGAATTCCTCCTGAACATCTGGCCCGGATTTTTGAACGATTCTACCGGGTCGATAAAAGCCGAAGCAGGGAAAAGGGAGGTACAGGATTAGGGCTGGCGATTGTGAAGCATATTCTTGAGAATCATCATACAAAGACGGAAGTAGAGAGTAATCCTGGAAAAGGTTCATCTTTTAGTTTTAAATTACCCCGTGTTAAACCTGATGCCAGTGAAAGTCAGGAGCTTGCCAAATTAAAACAGTAGACTTTCATTTCACATAGACCTTTATAGTTGTTGAATTCCAAATTCACATTCAAAGAATTAATCATTTGGGAGGATGATGATTTTACGGCTATCCAAAAGCCTCCGTTTATTTCAACCCTGGAAGACCGGACCGATGCCCTAAATCTATTAGCCCTTGCCAGGCAATATGAACCACGAGCACAGGCCTGTCATCGGTTGGATAAGGATACTTCGGGAGTAATTCTTTTTGCTAAAAACCCGGAGGCCTATCGCCACATGAGCATTCAGTTTGAAAAGCGAGAAGTGGAGAAAATATACCATGCGGTAGTTGATGGTATCCAGAATTTTAAAAATCAGCTGGTAGATGCCCCCATTGCCAAATCGGATGATGGTATTGTAAAAATCAGCAAAAGGGATGGGAAACCGGCCCAAACTTATTTTTCAACCCTGCAGGTATTCCGTCTGCATACCCTGCTAGAGTGTCGCCCAATTACCGGCCGAATGCACCAGATCCGAATTCACCTGGCCACCTTAAATGCATCCATCACCGGGGATGAGCAATATGGGGGTAAGCCATTCTTTCTGTCCAGTATTAAAAGAGGGTTTAATCTTAAGAAGGACGCTGATGAACAACCCCTGATGAAACGGATGGCCTTGCATGCCCGATCCCTAACCTTCAAATCCATGAAAGAAGTGTGGGTTTCAGTAGAAGCACCTTATCCTAAAGACTTTCAGGCCCTTATAAGGCAATTAGAGCTACATCGGTAGAGTCTGGAAGTCATACGCCCATTTAAAAAGGGGCAAAAGAAGACCCCTGCTTGCATTTCAGATAGCGTAATCTTACCTTTGTGTCCCTTTTTAAAGGAAGGGGTATTTTATTGATTTCTAAATCATAAGAACGTTGATCATCAGAGTTATAAA
>CAZQXC010000027.1:0-22557 GCA_964597075.1 uncultured Roseivirgaceae bacterium
TAAAATAAAGAAAAGCAGTTTTTATTCCACTAAATGAAAAATCAAGATCGGGCATAAAGGTTTTCGGAAATGTATAAGCATTCCCATTACCGGATTGAGCATACTTATCAATTAAGGGGCCACCGGGGTAAGAAAGTCCCATAATCTTAGCGGCCTTGTCAAATGCTTCACCTACGGCATCGTCCTGCGTTTCACCGATTACCTCCATATCGAGGTAATCTTTTACGAGAATAATCTGGGTATGACCACCGCTTATGGTAAGGCATAAAAAAGGGAAGGTTGGCTTTGGCTCCTCAATAAAATGCGACAAAACGTGCGCCTGCATATGGTTCACTTCGATAAGCGGTTTATTTAAGGCCAGTGCTAGACCTTTGGCGAACGAAACACCCACCAGCAATGAACCCATTAAGCCGGGGCCACGAGTAAAGGCTATGGCATCTATTTCCAGCCAGGAAAGACTCGCGGACCGCATGGCCTCCTCCACCACAGCAACGATATTACGTTGGTGGGCACGTGAGGCCAGTTCAGGCACAACACCCCCATATTTATGGTGCACTGCCTGTGAGGCGATAATATTATTGAGTACCTTGCCGTTTCTAATTATAGCGGAAGATGTTTCATCACACGATGATTCAATGGCAAGTATGATGGGACCCACGGGTTGAAACATGAACCTGCAAGTTATCAAAAATCGGGTATTGTATTGGCTTAAAAGCATTACGCTTTATGGCTTGTATATTTTTGTGCTCCTGACAATCACTGGCTTCTTCATTATTCAGATTCCCGCGGTACAGGGCAAAATAACAAAGCGGTACTTAAGGTCTTTTTCTTCGGCAACCGACTTCAAAACTACCATTGGGCGTATAGAGTTGCACTGGTTCGATCGGCTTTATGTGGAAGACGTTTCTATTGTCGACCCGGAAAATAATGTCATGATTGGGGTAGATAAGCTCCTGGTGAATTACAGGTTCTCCGATCTTTTCAGGGATAAAAATAATATAAGCCTGGATGCCGTAATGCTGGATGGTGTTCAGGTTAATTTTAAAAATATTACTGATACGGACTCAATCCGTGATCTTAATATAAATGTTTTCGTTGACCGCATAAACAAAATGGCGGGCGCCACTGAGGGAGGTGGTGCGGCACGTATAAACATAGGCGAAGCGCTCTTAACAAACAGCCACTTTACTTACAACACCGATCGCGATACCCTGAGTAGCGTATTTGATCCAAACCATTTTTCGCTTACCATCCCGGATATTGAACTTCATCGATTCCTGGTACAGGGAGACACCGTGCAGTTTAATCTTCGCAGCCTCAGGGCTACCGAAGAACGTCTGAATATCAAAATTCATCAACTTTCAACTTTTTTTAGGATATCTCAGCAATCCATGGAATTCATTGGACTGAACGCTAGTGTAGGTGAGAGTATTTTATCAGACACTATCATTTTCCGCTACGAAAACCAGCGAGCATTAAGCGACTTCATTAACAATGTTAACATTCATGCTAATTTCACGGATGCCATCATACATCCAAAAGATCTGGCCATGTTTGCAGCTTTACCGGATAATCTTTTAGTTCCTGCATCCCTGACTGGTGTGTTCAATGGAAGGCTGAGTAAATTCAGACTGTCAAATATGAATTTACAGCTTGGCGAAACCCATTTGCGCGGTGCCCTTGAAATGGATGGGCTTCCGGATATCACTGAAACGTTTATTCATCTAAACTTGAAAGAATCACAAATCAACTTCACTGATGTTGCATTTCTTTTTAATGAAAAGACACTTGTAAGACTAAAACCATTTGGGTCACTGAAATTCAAGGGGCAATTTCTTGGATATCCAACTGACTTTGTTGTTAATGGGAACTTTACCAGTTCCATTGGCACCATAATAACTGATATTAACCTGAAGATTGATGAACAATCGATTGATGAAACACGATATACCGGAAAACTTTCACTAACCGACTTCAATCTGGGTGAATATCTGGGCGACACGTTAAGCTTTCAGAAAGTAACAGTAAACGGAAAAATAAGTGGCAAGGGCTTAACGCAAGAAACGGCTGACTTTACGCTTGATGGTACCATACAATCAGTCGGGGTCAGAAGTTATAACTACACCAACATTACTACCAACGCTCGCTTTGCATCCCAGTTCTTTAGCGGACAATTAAAGGTAGACGACCCTAATCTTGAGTTTATTGCTCAGGGATCAATTGATTTACGGAATAGTCGCAATGACATAAAAATCATTGGTGTATTGAATTCAGCCTATCTGCACAATCTCAACCTAAGTCCAAAAGAACTATTCCTCCGGGCCAATTTGAATATTGATATGAATGGACTTGCGGTGGACAGTTTGCTAGGGAAAATTATGCTGGAGAATTTCTTTATCCAATACGACAGTCAGTCGTTGAAGCTGCCTGACATTTCTCTCGTATCCGAAAAAATAAATAACAAAAGAAAACTAACCGTTGAGTCTACCCTTGTAGACGCAGAAGTAATCGGTGATTTCTACCTCTCGGCTATGGTTACCGACATTACTAATCTTATCAAAGAATTCCGGCTGAACATTGAAAATAATGCTGAGGCTACGCTAGCGTATTATACGCAAAAGAAAAAAAGTATGGGACGGTATTCAGCCGACTTTGAATTTAAGGTAAGAGACCTCGGTCCTGTAATGGAATTGCTTAACATTGATCTTTCAATAAGCAAGGACACCTACATTAATGGCCGATTTACCCACGGGTTAACTTCAACCTTACAAGCTTTCACCCTTATTGATTCCTTGCAATACAAGGAAAATAATTTCTATAAAACCGATTTTGAAATTAGTGCTTCAAAAATATCCGATAGCACACAAGCCCTGGCACTCGTATTTCTTCATTCAAGGAGTCAGGAAATCAATAAACTTAGAACTAAAAATTTGTACGGAGAAGTCATCTGGGACCGTAACCATATTGATGTAGACCTGAGTATTGCCCAACAGGAAACAACAAACCGTATTGATATCAATAGTGTAGTTGATTTCAAGGACAGCACATATATAAAGCTACTGCCCTCCACAATAAGTATACTGGATAAAAACTGGATGGTTCAGCCAGAAAACAGAATAGCGATCTCTGGAAAAGAATGGTCATTCAGTAATTTAGGGTTCACACAACATAATCAGTCTATAAGTATTAACGGTAGACTTTCCGAAGACCCAAATCATCAAATTGATTTAAAGGTTAAGAATTTTGACCTGAGCAATATTAACCCCCTTATCATTCGACAAGTAAAAGGTGATCTAAACGCAGATGTGACCCTTACTAATTTTTACACAACCAAAAATACTCAAAACACGCTTTTGATTAGTAATCTACAGGTCGATGACTTTCTATTTGGGAACATCACCGGTAATAACATTTGGGATCCTGTCGAAAGAAAATTCAATATTGAATTCTTTATTGATCGGCTTGAAACAAGAATTGTTAATTGTGTAGGTGATTATAATCCTTCACATAACAGTAGTCCACTTAATATCACCGCACGATTCAATAGTGCAAACCTGAAAATTTTTGAACCCTTTATCGATGATCTCTTCAGTCAGTTTCAGGGCACACTTACGGGTGCCTACAAAATAACCGGCAAGCTTACCGAACCGATTTTAGGAGGAGAAGGTAAACTTGAAAACGGAGCCATGCTGATAAATTATCTGCGTACGGTATACCAGTTTAATGGTATACTGGGTCTCTCCCGAAACTCCATATATTTTAAAGATATTAACCTTACCGATGCCAATCGAAATAATGGCAAATTGAGCGGAGCAATTACCCATACAAACTTTGCCAACATGGCAATTTCTATGGATAGCCAGTTTGACGATTTTCAGGTATTGAATACCACTGCAAAAGATAACTCACTCTTTTACGGACAAGCCTATGCCTCCGGAAAAGTGAGCTTCAGCGGCCCATTGGATAACCTTACCATTTCTGCTACGGCTACCACCCGTAAGAATACGCGTATGTATATTCCACTCAGTAGTGGTACCTCCGTAGAACAGAAGGAATATATCAACTTCGTTAGCTTTAAAGATTCTACATACATGGCCGCGCAAGAAGCCGAAGAAGGAAAAAGAATTAAACTTACGGGTGTCACCATTGATTTCAACCTGGATGTTACGCCCGATGCCTACTGTGAAATAATCTTTGATTTAAAAGCCGGTGATATTATTCGGGGACGCGGCAATGGAAAAATCAAACTTCAGCTTGACACCAAAGGAGAATTCAACATGTTCGGACCATTTGAATTTACCGAAGGTTGGTACAACTTCACCCTCTACGACATAATCAATAAGGAATTCCGAATTCAGCCCGGCAGTTCAATTGCCTGGTATGGCGATCCCTATCAGGGAACGATGAAGATTGATGCGAGTTATAACCAGCTGGCATCACTCGCTCCAATTCTTTCCGATCCTTCGTTGGCTACTGTTCCTCAAATAAAGCGGAAATACCCTGTTCAGGTTTTGCTTAAGCTTGACGGACCTATGCTTTCTCCACAGATCAATTTTGATATTATTGGAAAGGACTTACCTAAATCTATTCCTGTAGAAGGAAGGCCTCCCGTATCACTGGATATAGAATTTATTGCCTTTAAAAATAAACTAGATGAGCAGGAATTGAAACGTCAGGTTTTTAGTCTGATCGTTCTGCGCAGATTCTCACCTCCTGAATCATTCAATACCAGCGGATCGTTGGTAAACAGTGTGAGTGAATTATTCTCCAATCAGTTAAGTTCATGGTTAAGTCAGGTGGACGAGAATCTCGAGATTGATGTAGACCTTGGCAGCATGGATCAGGAAGCCTTTAATGCCTTTCAGTTACGGATGTCGTATACGTTTATGAATGGAAGACTGCGTATAACCCGCGATGGCACGCTCGGTAACCAATCCCAACCTACAGGAGGAACCGAAAACAGGAATGATTTGGCAACTGCTATTGGCGATTGGACTGTCGATTACCAGTTATCTGCCGATGGCAAGTTCAAGGTGAAGATGTATAGCCGTACAAATGTAAATCCTCTGGTGAATAACCTAAACACACAGAACGCTTTCACCACAGGGGTAAGTCTTATGCACACCCAAAGCTTCAATGAGTTTAAGGACTTACTTAAATCAAACCGCAACAAAAACAGGAAACCAATCGAGGATGATCCTGATCAAAATGAGGAAGGTATAAAAGAAGATGAAGGAATTAATTAATTGGCTTTTATTGATTCTGGTTGTGTCGTCATTTCAACTTCGTGCACAGTCGACTGACACGATTAAAGTTGTTGATAGCAAAAGATTAAAATCGTTTATCATCATTTCCAGCGCAGCCTATACGGTTACCCTTATCGGTCTCAACGAACTGTGGTATAAGGAATCTGAGAAGCAACCCTTTACATTTTTTAATGATAATCATGAATGGAAGCAGGTTGATAAGGCCGGTCATTTTTTCTCAGCTTTCCAGTTAAGTTCCGGAACCTCAAAAAGTTTGCAATGGTGTGGAGTAAAAAAAAGTAGTGCTGATCTATGGGGCTCGCTGACAGGTTTTATGCTCCTACTTCCCATTGAAATCTTTGATGGTTTTTCAGCCAACTATGGTGCCTCTCCGGGCGACTTGCTGGCCAATGCAGCAGGAGCAGGTTTTTATTTAGGGCAGGCCAAATTATGGAATGAGGTTAGAATCCATCCAAAATTTTCGTTTCAACGCACCGGATATCCACCCCTTCGACCGGATAATATCCTTGGCAATGGAATACCCAGTGAACTTGTTAAGGATTATAACGGGCAAACGTATTGGTTATCGTTTGATGTCGATAAATTTATAAAATTTCCTAAATGGCTAAACCTGGCTGTGGGTTATGGAGCAGATGGGATGGTTTACGCAACCGATAGTGAAAACCAGGCAGCTGGCTACACAGCCATCCGACAGTATTACATCGGAATTGATTTTGATTTGTCGCATATTAAAACACGCTCAAAAGCAGTCAACACGCTAATTTTCTTTGTGAATATGATCAAGCTACCGGCACCTGCAATCGAGTTCTCTGGTAATAATGTGTCTTTCAAACCGTTTCAATTCTAATAAACCCAAAAAAATAACACAGGTTTCTGTAAATCCTGTCCTTTTTTATAACTTCCAATCCTAAAACCATTTCACGTATGAAACTCTCTACCATTATTAAACAATATGCCGATCAAATTGGAGGCACTTTTACCGAATATGATGAATCGAAATCCATCATTGTAGTACCCCTGAAAGATGATCGCTTTCAGACTGTGCTCGCCTTTACCGAGAAAAGTAAAGTTTCCGGGAAGTTACGTGCCGTTTTTAGCTCAAAAGTAAGCGACTCCATTTCTGGAGTTGATCTGGCTGATTTACTAAAGCAAAATGCTGCTTTTGATTACAGCAAATTTATCATTGAGGATAACAACCTGAAAGTAGAGGCATCCTGTCTAGCAGATGCCGTAAGCGAAGATGAAGTTCGGTTTATGGTACAGGAAGTTGCCCAACTGGCCGACCAGTATGAGCTTAAATTGACCGGGAAGGACATCTATTAACTAAAACTGTTTTATACCCAATTTCATTACCTTTGCGCATGCAAGTTGGCTTATCGCTCTTTCGGTTATCGTTAGAGAGGAAAGTCCGGGCAACTTCAGGAATCGTACCCTGAGAATATCGGGGGATCTGATAGCAAATATCAGATACAGAAAGTGCCACAGAAATAAGTAGCCCGATAGACGCAAGTCTAAACGTGGTGATAGTGAAAGGGTGGGGTAAGAGCCCACCGTGCTGCGGGTAACCGTAAGCTGCAAGGCAAACCTTACGAGTTGAAAGATCAAATAGGCCCCAAACAGAAACCTGATTCGTTCCTGGTGTTTCACCAGGGAATTTGGGGTGGGTAGATCGATTGATCCCGACTTGTCGGGACCAGATAAATGATAAGTATGTTGATCGCAAAACGTCAGCAGACAGAACCCGGCTTACAGGCTTGCATTTTTTTTAAACCTTCTTCGCCTCACTGCGTAGAAGGTTTTTGTTTTATTTAAAACTGAATTTTAAGCATTATGGGTAAAATACTGGTAGTGGATGACATGGCGGCCATTCGTACTTCGCTTCGCGAAATACTGGAAGAAGAAAAACACGAGGTTGAAGAAGCGAAAGACGGAGAAGAAGCCTTGAAAAAATTACAGCAAGAACACTTCGATGTGGCTTTCTGCGACATAAAAATGCCAAAAGTTGATGGCATTGAACTCCTGGAGAAAGTTAAGAAAGAAGGGATCTCAACACCTTTTATTATGATCTCTGCCCACGGCACAAAAGAAACTGCTCTCGAAAGCATTAAACGGGGTGCCTACTTTTTTATTCAAAAGCCTTTCGAAAGTATAGAGACTATTCTGATTCACTTAAGAAATGTATTGGAAAGAAATTCCCTTAAAGAAGAGAACAGAACGCTGAAAAAGAAAATTAATAAGAACGCTGAAATAGTAGGTGCCTCCGCCCCCATTATTCAGGTGAATGAAATGATCGATAAAGTTGCTCCAACGGATGCACGCGTTTTAATTACGGGTCCGAATGGAAGCGGCAAAGAACTGGTAGCCCGTCAACTTCATGAAAAAAGCAGACGCTCGGAAAGTAGTTTAGTAGAAGTTAATTGCGCAGCCATACCTTCAGAATTAATTGAGAGTGAATTATTCGGGCACGAAAAAGGATCATTCACCTCTGCCATTAAACAACGTATTGGAAAATTTGAACAGGCAGAAGGCGGAATGCTTTTTCTGGACGAAATCGGGGACATGAGTTTATCGGCTCAGGCCAAAGTTCTGCGTGCCTTGCAAGAGAATAAAATAACCCGTGTTGGCGGAGAAAAGGAGATTACCGTTAACGTACGGGTTATCGCTGCAACCAATAAAGAATTAAAGAAAGAAATTGCAGAGGGTAAATTCCGGGAAGATCTTTACCACAGATTAAGTGTCATTGTAATAAAGGTACCCTCATTGAATGACCGGACAGATGATATACCCTTATTGGCTGATAAATTTCTGACTGATATTGCTGAAGAACTAGGGAACAAAAAGAAGAAACTGGAGCCTAATGCACTTACGGCTTTACAACACCATCAATGGACCGGAAATATCCGTGAACTAAGGAACGTCATGGAACGGTTAGTAATCATGTCAGCCGATACGATTACCGAAGAGGATGTAAAAAAGTACCTCTAACTCAGATTTTTTGCTCAGAAACGCCTTTAGGAGCCGAATCATCGACTTTGCTGTAGGTAGGACACGTGTACTGGCTGCATGCCGAGATAAATCCGGCTAAAAGAAGAAAAATGATAAGTTTTTTCATTCGAAGTGGCGTTTAAGTAATGTCAAAACTAAAATAGTTTCCTAAGAAAACAAACTCAACGTATTATTTATGCCGTTTGGCGATAAAAACGGGCTATTCAACCATCAGGTTGCAGCCACGAATGTCCGTATTATCCAACCGGCCATGTACCTGGAACCCCGATGCAACAAATAAGCCAGAATCCTCGGTTTCTACAAATCCTATGGTATCAACATTGGCTAAGTCAATAATGTTAATTCCACCTGGCTTTCCTTCCTTAACTTGAGTAAACGGATCTCCCACCTCTCGGATCATAACCTTCATCCACGGAGGTGTGTAAAATGCCGAACTCCCCCGGGTATAGGCCTGCGAAAAAAGTTCGGTCATCCCATATTCAGAGTAAATAGCAGAAACATTAAAAGCCTGTTTTAAAGCATCATGAAGCTCATGTCGGGTAATTTCAGCCCTTCTCCCCTTCATACCACCCGTTTCAAATACAAGGCAATCACTAAGGTCAGGCGGTGTGTTTTCGGCCAACTCAAGTAACGCGAAACTTACTCCCCACACGATAACCTTTTTTGATTCGTCCTTTTTGGCCAACGCAATGTCTGCTTTAAGTTTATCCAAATCCGATAGATAGAATCCCGAAAAGGGTGAACCACTCTGCCTGATAAAGTAATCCATCATAACCACCAGCGATGAGTTATTTCGTTCCAGATAAGAGGGCAGCAAAGCAAAAAAATGATACCCCGAAACCGGCCCGAAGAAAAACTCAAAGCAATGTTTGGCATGGTTCAGGTAATTAGACAAATCTTTAACCACATGCTTGCTGGGTATAGTACCTGTAGTACTACTGCTTTGAAATACCATTGCATTCTCCCATTTGCCAGTTTTAATAGTCTGGCTTTTAAAAAAAGAAATAGGTAAAAAGGGGATTGCGCTTACAGTTTTTATATGGCTGGGATCAACACCTAAATGCTTCAAATAATCACGGTAAACGAGGTTATTTGCAGCTTGAAAATGAAACAAACGCAAAGCAATATTATCGAAGTTCGCAGCGTTTACCGTATATAGGTTGAAATTTAAACTTTTACTATTTTCCAAGTGTTACGTATCTTGTCCAGCATCAAAAATACAGTATGAAGGTGATTAAGGGATTGGTTTTGTTTTGTTTTTCGGCACTTGTCGTAAGTTCCTGCTTTACACCTCCGGAATTTGGAATTGTACCTGAGATTAGTTTTAATAAAATTGAGTTTAAAGTAACGCCCGATCCATCAGATGCCGACTCGCTAATACTATACATTGACTTTAAGGATGGCAACGGAGATTTGGGGTTAGACGACAGTTTCAGGGATGATCCCTATCATGAGCTTAATTTTTATTTTGAAGATGAGGTAAACTCAGCAATAACGCGGGTAGGAACAGTAAGACAACAGGTTCCACCACCTTACGCAAGTCCAATGCCCATGATTGAAACTTTAGCTACTGGTAAATTGGTAACGAATAGAACTCGTACCAAATCTGGTTTTGGTTTTCTTCCGGTCTTTAACGCAAACAATCTTGGGTGCAGGGACTACACAACAGCTAATCTGCTTATTGCACCTTCTGCATCAAATGCCATTGATGCCTCCTACAATATTATTGATACCCTATTCAATCAGGCAGGTAATCCATTCTTTGTCGTCCAGGACACGCTTTATTTTGAACAAAATCTCGATTTCTACAATATTATTGTTCGTTTTTACCAAAGCACAGGAGGACCATTTACAGAGTTCAGCTGGGAAGATGAATTTTGCACAACTTTTAATGGAAGATTCCCTGTATTGTCAGATCAAAACAATCCGCTTGAGGGAACTATTCGCTATGCCATGCCATCCACTGGTTTTACCCCACTGTTTAGCATTAAAACTTTACGACTTGATGTTATTGTAAAAGACAGGGCATTAAATAAAGATTCCATTCAAACACCTGAGTTTAAACTCGCGGATATTCTGGTAGATTAACTCAGTATACTTCGGGAAATCTATCGGGATACGATTCCCTCATCATCTCATAAATGGTATCAAACACCTCCTCCGGATTGGGCTTTGAAAAGTAGTCACCATCAGAAGCATAGGCTGGCCGATGATCTTTGGCGGTTATCGTTTCAGGCTTGGCGTCAAGATACTGATAGGCATTCTGCTCTTCCAATACTTTCTGCATCATATAGGCGCTTGCACCTCCTGGCACATCTTCATCGGCAAAAACCACCCGATTCGTTTTCTTAACCGATTCAACTATGGAATGGTGAATATCAAACGGAAGTAAGGTCTGAACATCAATCACCTCACAGGAAATACCAACCTGTGCTAACGTTTCAGCGGCCTCCATAACAACGCGGCACATGGAACCGTAAGTAACTATAGTAATATCATTCCCTCCCCGCAATACTTCAGGAACGCCCAACGGCACCGTGAAAGTCCCGATGTTTTCGGGAAGCTGTTCTTTCAGTCTGTAGCCATTTAAACACTCAATAATTATGGCAGGATCATCAGCCTTCAGCATGGTATTATAAAACCCGGCTGCCTGTGTCATATTTCTTGGAACAAGCAGGTAAATGCCCCGGAGGCTGTTCAGGATCATCCCTATGGGCGAACCGGCATGCCATACCCCCTCCAACCGATAACCACGCGTGCGGATGATTAGTGGTGCTTTTTGCCCACCCTTTGTTCGATAGTGCAAACATGCCAGGTCATCCGTCAGGGTAGTCAAGGCATAAACAAAGTAATCGAGGTATTGAATCTCAGCAATAGGTCTTAGTCCGCGTAATGCAGCTCCAATTCCCTGCCCAATGATAGTGCACTCCCTAATACCAGTATCCGTGACCCGGAGATCACCATATTTCTCTTGAAGTCCGGCAAAGCCTTGGTTTACATCGCCAATTCGGCCAACATCTTCACCCAACGCAAAAATTCTAGGATCTCGATTTAAAGCGGCATCAAAACAGGAGCGTAATACTATGTGACCATCAACCAAAGGAGCCTGTTCACCATATTGGACATTAACCTGCTTAACTTTTATTGCCGAATGTTCGGACTGGCTGTATTGATGTGAACTAAATCGTTCCGCTGCATCCAGCATAGTGCTTTTAAGCCACTGCTGCAGGTCACTTTTTGCCGGGCTTTCCTTGCCCCGTAGCAACACCAAAACTTTTTTAGCTGCTTTAACAGCATCCAGTCGGGCGGGATTTATGGTTTTAAGAAGTTCAGTTTTTATCACCTCCACGCCATCTTCTCCCTGCAGCTTTTCAAGAATGGTGATAAGCCTGGCTTGATCATTTTGGATATCGGCCGTAAACGCCTTCCATGCTCTTTCACGCGCTTTCCTGGCACTGTCCTTTGCTTCTTTTTCTATAATGTCAATTTCTTCAGGCAGCACAAGCACCTCCTCTTCAATCCATCTGCGCATCTGACGAATACAATCAAACTCAGCTTCCCATGCCAGGCGTTCTCTGGTCTTATAGCGCTCATGCGATCCTGAGGTAGAGTGACCTTGTGGTTGTGTTACTTCTTCGACATGGATTAAAACCGGCACATGCTCTTCACGGCAAATTTTTTCTGCTCGTTCGTAAGCCGTCACTAACGCAGCATAATCCCATCCTTTAACCGAAATAATTTCAAAGCCAGCATTTTCCACATCACGCGCAAATCCAGCCAATGCTTTCGATATACTCTTTTTAGTGGTGTGATATTCCTGAGGTACTGAAATTCCATAGTAATCATCCCATACCGACATCAGCATAGGCACTTGGAGAACACCAGCGGCATTGATGGCTTCATAAAACATTCCTTCGGAGGTGGAAGCATTACCGATCGTACCAAAGGCAATTTCATTTCCGTTATTCGAGAGATTGGTAAATGATTTTAATCCCGGATTATTCCTGAATAACTTTGAAGCATACGCCATGCCCAGCAACCTGGGCATCTGCCCAGCCGTGGGTGAAATATCAGAACTACTATTTTTAAGTTCCGTTAAATTTTTAAGATTTCCATTTTCGTCCAGCATGCGCGTAGCAAAGTGCCCGTTCATTAACCTGCCTGCTGATGCTGGTTCAGCCTCAACATCGGTATGGGCATACAACTGAGCAAAGTATTGCTGCACGGTGAGCTCCCCAATTGCAAACATGAAGGTCTGGTCGCGGTAATATCCTGAGCGAAAATCGCCTTGGTGGAATACTTTGGCCATAGCGATTTGCGCAACTTCCTTCCCATCGCCAAAAATTCCGAATTTAGCCTTTCCCATAAATACTTCCTTGCGGCCAATAATACTGGCTTCACGGCTTTCGCACGCCAGCCGGTAGTCAGCCAAAATCTCTTTAACACGGGCTTGAGAATACTTCACTTTGGATTCCTTTACAGTGCTCACGATTCTTCTTTTAGTGGAATTTAGGGTCAGGTGTCTTAGGCTCAAAAATAGCCAATCGTAGAGCAAATGACAACCTGTCTGTTACTCCACAAGGGTTGACTATTGAGAATTGCCGATTATCTTTGCAGCCTGTTAAAACGATTGCAAGTATGATCATTGGTGTTCCAAAAGAGATAAAAAACAACGAAAACCGGGTAGCCTTAACGCCTGCAGGAACGCAGGAACTGGTAAAACGCGGCCACACTGTTTACATTGAAAATAATGCCGGTACAGGCAGCGGCTTCAGCGATGAAGATTATGTGAAAGCTGGTGGTAAAATGCTTAAAACCGCGTCAGAAGTTTTCTCCATTGCTGAGATGATCATAAAAGTAAAAGAGCCTATTCAACAGGAGTACAAGTTGATAAAAAAGGATCAATTGGTATTTACATACTTCCACTTTGCATCGTACGAACCACTCACAAAAGCTATGATCGACAGTGGTGCGATTTGTTTGGCCTATGAAACTGTTGAGCGCATTGACGGCAGTTTACCCCTCCTGATACCGATGTCTGAAGTTGCAGGAAGAATGTCAATACAGGAAGGCGCCAAGTATTTAGAAAAGCCCCTTAAAGGACGGGGTATTTTATTGGGGGGAGTTCCCGGTGTTAAACCGGCTAAGGTATTAATTTTAGGCGGTGGCGTAGTGGGAACTAATGCGGCTAAAATTGCAGCCGGTATGGGCGCTGATGTAACTATAGCTGATGTAAACCTGAACCGCTTGCGTTACCTCGATGATGTAATGCCTAAAAACGTGCATACGGTGGTATCAAACGAATATACCTTACGTGAAATGGTTCAGGATCACGACTTGATTGTTGGTGCAGTACTCATTCCCGGCGCAAAAGCTCCCAAACTTGTTACGCGTGACATGTTGAAGACTATGCGGCCAGGAACGGTGTTGGTTGACGTTGCCGTTGACCAGGGAGGCTGTATTGAAACCTGTACACCCACCACCCACGAAGATCCAACGTATATTATCGATGATGTTGTTCACTACTGTGTGGCCAATATGCCTGGTGCGGTGCCTTATACCTCTACTCTGGCACTAACCAACGCAACGCTACCCTATGCTATTCGTCTGGCCAATCAAGGCTGGAAGAAAGCTTGCCAGGAAAGCAACGAGCTGCGAAATGGATTAAATGTAATGTTTGGTGAAGTGGTGTATAAAGGAGTTTCTGATGCCTTTAATTTACCTTATACGGACGTTAAAAAATTCCTCTAAGTCGGATAATCAGGTAGTGTACCTAATGATTTGATTCCTGAAGAAACATCAAAACAGAGGTGTCTTATGCCATTCGTTAGAACAATATACTCAGCATTATGCGCACTATTGTAAACAGAAACCTGCTGAGCTGCACGTTCAGTTAATTCTATTTCAGGAGCCTTACATTCCACTATCATCCAGGGCTTTCCTGATCTGTTAAATACTACAATATCGCTACGTTTAGCGAGTTGATTGTAGTGGAGACCACCCTCAATCTTTACTAATGCCTTGGGGTAAGAGAGCATAATAGTAAGGTAATGAACAAAATGTTGTCGAACCCATTCCTCGGGCGTCAGAACCACATACTTTTTCCGGATCCCATCAAAAATCCATACTTTTCCATCAGCTTTCTTTAGCTTATAATCAAAAGCAGGAAGATTAAGTTTTATCATAGGGTAAAGTAACGAAGATATGAAGACCAAACAGGAAATTGTAGAAAACTGGCTACCCCGCTATACCGGTCAACCACTAGACAAATTTGGCGAATACATTCTATTGACAAACTTTGATAACTATGTTAAAATGTTTGCCGAATGGCATAACGTACCTATCGTTGGGTTAGATAAACCGATGCGCAACGCAACAGCTGAAGGTATCACCATCATCAACTTCGGTATGGGCAGCCCCAATGCGGCTACGGTAATGGATTGTTTAAGTGCTATAAAACCAAAAGGTGCCCTGTTCCTTGGAAAATGTGGAGGTCTGAAAAAGAAAAATGATATTGGTGATCTGATTCTTCCCATTGCTGCCATACGTGGTGAAGGTACCTCAACAGATTATTTTCCTCCTGAAGTTCCTGCACTTCCTTCCTTTGCCCTTCAAAAGGCTATATCCACAACCATTCGTGATTACAACCAGGATTACTGGACCGGCACGGTTTACACAACCAATAGAAGAGTCTGGGAATGGGATGAGGACTTTAAAGCTTATTTAAGAAAAATAAGGGCTCAGGCTATTGATATGGAAACAGCCACCATATTCTCAACAGCGTTTTATAACAAAATTCCTGCCGGTGCATTATTACTGGTTTCCGATCAACCGATGGTTCCGGAAGGTGTTAAAACCGATGCTAGCGATCATGCTGTAACTGCCAATTTTGTTAATCAGCATTTAAAGATTGGCATAGACTCCCTGCGACAACTCATCAACAATGGTATGACCGTGAAACACCTGAGGTATTAGGAAGTTGGTGCGGCTAGATCCCGGGCCTTTATCCGGCTTAAGACAATGAGGCCAATGATAAAATAGATTGCCAACGCCAACGCGCTGTTGCGCATGCTGCCGGTAAGTTGATTGATTAGTCCATATGAAAAGGTACCTAACACGATGGATAAATTATAGGTAACATCATAAAAACTAAAATACGATGCATGATCGATGGTGTTATCCGGGATAAGCTTGGAGTACGTGGCCCGTGATAAAGATTGAATACCGCCCATAATCATTCCAACAACACCTGCCAGTATATAAAACTGAATTTCATTGGTGATCACATAAGCCGCCAGGCAAACCATGATCCAAATGACAATCATAATACCCAATGCCATTTTATTTCCTTTTGCCTTGGATACCCGGGCAAATAGCCACGCCCCTAAAGAGGCCACTAATTGAATTAATAAAATAGTCCCAATCAGTTTGCCGGTATCTAAATGGAGAACATCAGTACCAAACAACGTAGCCAGATACATCACGGTTTGAACACCCATGTTGTAAAAGAAAAACGAAGTGAGGAATCGCTTCATATCCGGAGAGCTCTTTAAACTCTGCCAAACTTTAAGCACTTCATAATACCCCTTCGTCCAGATTTTACCGGAAGGATTTTTTCCATAGGGATTTTCTGGCAAAACCGAAAACGTGATCATGGAAAAACCCATCCACCAGCAACCCACCAGCAAAAAAGTAAAACGCGTAGCATAACCTTCTGAAGAGAATCCAAAAGCAGAATAATTGAGGATGAGTACCATACATAACACCATCAGGATTACACTGCCGTAATACCCCATGGAATAACCTTTTGCACTCACCATATCATACCGATCTTCTGTAACGATTTCAGGCAAAAAAGCATTGTAAAACACCAAGCTGCCTGAAAACCCAATACTGGCCATAATGGAGCAGAATATCCCCCACTCAAGGGTATTAATATCCGTAAAAAAATATAACCCCATGCACGAGAGACTTCCCAAGGCCACAAATAGCTTCATGAACAGTTTCTTTCTACCCGTATAATCTGCAACACCCGACAATAATGGAAGAATGGCAGCAACTATCAAAAAGGAAAAGGAAAGTGCATAAGAATACAGTACAGAATTTTTGAGCGTAAAACCCAAAAATGAAACATTGTCTCCATCGGCTGATACGGCTACTGCCTTATAATAAATCGGAAAAATAGAGGAAGTTATAACGAGCGAATAAACTGAATTCGCCCAGTCGTACATATACCAGGCGCGTACAGTTTTAGGATTATTTAATTCAATGGTCATGCGGTCTAACCCAAAGATGAAAGGTAATAAAAAACCCCATTCATTTCAGAATGGGGTTTATCTACTATGAAAAAACAATACTAATTAATCAACACGTCTTTGCAGCGTAGAGTACAACAGCAATCGGGCATTAGCTTTTCTAAGTTCCGTTTCCACATCGGCAATGATGCCTCGTTTTGCATCTACGTCAACTTTCATGGAAACAGTCATTTGATCGCGTTCAAATTCCTGAAGTTTTGACTTCTCCTGATTAACCCATTGAATCACATCTTTGGGTTCAATGAAAACATCATTGACTTGAATTTTAGGTTCCTTACCCCACTCATCTGTTTTTTTAGGCTCACCAATGTACATATAGGCCACCAATGATTTACGGGCAAGCTTCTTGAGCTGCGTAGCTTCAGGAAGTTGCTGCCTTACATTAATGTTGGTTTCACGCATTACCGTAGTAACCATGAAAAAGAAAAGCAACATAAACACCACATCAGGCATTGATGATGTTGGGATATCCTGCTTTACGTTAGCCTTCTTCTTAAATTTTGACATATTATTTTCCTCCTCCTTTAGTAGGTTCAGCAATAGATAAGGCCATTGGAATTTCTACCGTTCCATCCGGTCTACGTCCACGACCAATGTCGTACAGCCTTCTATTCTCCGGGTTTGCCAGATCTGAAGAAAGTTCGAGCCATTTTTTAACCGAAACTTCAGCTCGATCGGCATAAATCTGATAGTAAGCAGCCTGAGCAGCATCCAGAATTTCAATAAACTTCTTGTGGCTTGTACCCCTGTCTGTCTTATACGAAACAATAGCTTTCTCAGGACTATCGGAAGAATTAGGGTCAACTCCATTATTCAGCACAAATTCGATGATCATATCCTTCAATTCTGCCGGAGTACCAAAAAATGGATTACCTTCCACAAGAACATTGTCAAACGAATTAACCTGAATCTTGAAAAGATTCCGCTCCTGGATTTTAATATCCATATCGGGCGGAAGTGCTTCCGGGGGCGGTGGCAACTGTAGCGAAAGGCCACGATCATTGGCCACTGTAGTGGTCACTAAAAAGAATACCAATAACAGAAAGGCAATGTCGGCCATGGAAGCATTTGGGATATCGGGTGTTGCTCTTGGCATTACTTAATAGCTTTATTAATTTCAGAATAGATCAGCCCAAGTACAGCAATAGCTGATGTTAGGTAGAACATAATTAAACCCGCACCAACCAATTTTGACGTATTTCCTGTAATTCCTTTTGCAGCATGATCCGCAGAAACTTCAGATCCCGCTAAGGCATACGAAATACCAAAAAGAACAACCATACCAATTATAGCGAATAATGCCTTCTTCAAATCCCCTGGGGACTGAAGAATGTTAACCAGGGGTAAAATTATAGCTGACAGAAGTGCTACTATTAATAACACGTAACCCGTATAGAGTCCGGCATCAACATTAACTATCGCCAGTATTACCAACACAATGGCAACCGCAATTAGAATAAAACCTTTCATCTCAATTATTTTTGAGTAACCAGTTTGTGCTTCACTAATATATCAACCAGCGTAATGGAGGCGTCTTCCATTCCATTCACCAATGAATCAATTTTAGAAACAAGGTAATTGTAGAATACCTGCAGCACCATACCCACAATAAGACCACCGACCGTTGTAGTCAAGGCCACTTTCATACCACCCGCTACAATGTTGGGGGAAATATCACCGGCTGCTTCGATATCAGAGAAAGCCTGCACCATCCCTACCACCGTTCCAAAGAAACCAAGCATGGGACCAAGGGCAATAAACAAGGAAATCCAAATGAGTCCCTTTTCAAGTTTACCCATTTCAACACCACCGTATGACACAATTGATTTTTCAACCATATCAATACCTTCTGAATAGCGCAAAAGACCTTGTGTGAAGATAGACGCTACAGGACCGCGAGTATTACGGGTAACATCAAGGGCAGCCTTTACTCCGCCTTTGGCAAGAGCATCCTCAATTTGACCCAGAAGCTTATCGTTATTAGTTGTAGCCATGTTAAGGGTGATAATTCTTTCAATGGAGAAAGCCAGACCCAGGATCAAACAGATCAATACGGGAGTCATGAACTTCACATCACCATCAATGAATTTTTGCTTCAGAACCTGGTGCATGGATTCACTCTCGGCAGGAGCTTCTTCAGCGGGAGTGGGAACGACAGTCTCTACTTGAGGTTCTGGCTGGGGTTGTTCTGCAGCAGCAGTATCTGCTTCTTGAGCAAAAAGAATAGAGGTCGCCAGTACCCCTAAAAAAGTAAGAATAGCGAATTGTTTTTTCATAGTTTCAGGTTTATTAGACTATTGGAAAGGCCAAAATTAAACGTTTTGTCGATTTATCGATATTTTTTAAAAAATTTTTATGCTGGCGGCAAAAACTTTCATCGATTTAGGTGAATAATGGTTTTTGCCAAATAAAGTCACTGTTTCACAACGTTGAGTTTATAATGGCTTAA
Organism: uncultured Roseivirgaceae bacterium; assembly: GCA_964597075.1. Taxonomy (GTDB): domain Bacteria; phylum Bacteroidota; class Bacteroidia; order Cytophagales; family Cyclobacteriaceae; genus UBA2336. The sequence goes on from CAZQXC010000027.1 coordinate 19,038, forward strand.
CTCGTTGACAGCCAAATTTAAGCCTTACCGAAAAGGGTGCTCAGCAATCAAATAAGTTGTTTATGGGCCTTTTTATTGATTTATTTGTGCCCCTTTTAGGAGAGGTGTCCGAGTGGTTGAAGGAGCACGCCTGGAAAGTGTGTATACCGGAAACGGTATCGCGGGTTCGAATCCCGCCCTCTCCGCAAAACAACCCGAATCAGTATTACGCTGATAATTCACCTGCCAGGTCTAGTTCAAACATTTCCTTGCACGTTTCAACCTCAAATTGACCCAGTAATACCATAAGTTTGGTTAATGCAGCTTCCGTAGTCATATCAGCCCCACTTAAAACCCCTACCCGCTTTAACTCCTTACTGGTTTCGTATTTACCCTGTACCACCATACCACCCGGGCATTGGGATACATTTACCACTACAATTCCACGCGTAATGGCTTTCGCTAACAATTCAATCAGCCAGGGTAAAGTAGGTGCATTGCCAGATCCGTATGTTTCCAGAATAACTGCCTTAAGTACTTTGGTCTCCAACACGGCCTGAACTACTTGTTCTTTTATGCCCGGAAATAACTTGAGAATTGAAATGTTGGTATCGAAGCTATGGAGAAGTTGAAAGGGCTTTCCACCCGGTTTTCGTATTGCGGCAAGGTTATAATCTATTTTAACCCCGGCCTTAGCAAGTGGAGGATAGTTACCCGAATCAAAGGCATCAAACTGCATGCTCTCCACTTTCTTTGAACGATTACCACGCAGCAGTTCATAATCAAAATAAATACACACTTCGGGAACAATTGCCTGCTCATCTACTTTTGCGGCCGCAATCTCCAATGCGGTAATCAGGTTTTCACGAGCATCGGAACGCGGATCAATAATGGGAAGCTGTGCACCCGTTAATACCACGGGCTTATTCAGCCCTTGTAACATGAAACTCAATGCAGAAGCCGTATAGGCCATGGTATCCGTTCCGTGCAACACCACAAAACCATCGTGTTCGAAATAATTGTCATAGATAATCTTCCCAATTACCTGCCAATGCTCCGGACTGATGTTTGAGGAATCTATCGGAGTCTCAAAAGAGAAAACTGTAAACGCTAATCCAAGATTTTTAATGGTGGGCAAGTGTTCCACAATCGAAGAGAAATCAAACGGAATAAGGGCTCCGCTTTTATCATGCGTCATGCCGAATGTTCCGCCCGTATAAATGATCAACACCTTCGCCCGTATACTTTCAGGCTTATCGGTTCCACTAACCTGTATCTGTTTAATGTTCATTTACCTTAAAAAGCTTAGCTGCGTTTTGTGATGTTAGTAACTGCACCTCCTCCAAAGATATGTTTTTTAGTTCAGCTACTTTGGCAGCGATAATTGAAATATACGCTGGCTCATTTCGCTTACCACGAAAAGGCACTGGGGCCAGGTACGGACTATCCGTTTCAAGCACAATCTTTTCTATGTCCACTGAAGGCAGAACGTTATCCATCCCACCATTCTTAAACGTTGCCACACCGCCTATTCCAATAAAAAACCCAAGATTAAAAATCCGTTTCGCCTGCTCCGCTGTTCCTGTAAAACAGTGAAATACTCCTGTAAGATTTTCATCTTTCAGCTGCTCAACAAGTTCAATGGTCTGGTCAAGGCTATCGCGACTATGGATGACAATTGGAAGGTTGTGAAGTTTGGCCCAACTCACTTGAATTTTGAAGGCTTCCTGTTGTTGTTCCCAAAATGTTTTATCCCAGTACAAGTCTGTGCCCATTTCACCTATGGCGCTAAACTTTCTTTTCGAAAGCCAGTTCTCCATCTGATATAACTCCTTCTCAAAATCCTTTTTTACAGAACATGGGTGTAACCCCATCATGGGAAAACACATTTCGTCCGATTTCAACTCAAGTTCCAGCATCCGATCTATCGATGTGTGATCAATGTTGGGCATCATGATTCTATTAACTCCAGCATCCCTTGCACGCGCCAGCATATCGCTTCTGTCGGCATCAAATTCTTCCAGGTAAATATGGGCGTGGGTGTCTGTATAGAAATTCATAGGGTAGAGTCGATATTCATTGTAGTCATTGGTCGATGTAATTGGTCATTGGCGCAGAACGTTCAATATTTCTTCGAGGTTTTGTTTCAGACTTGAATCATTAGATGAGTAATCCACAAAACCCTTATAGTTTGCTGATTCCTCCAAAGCCCTGCCCAACTGAAACCCTTTTTGTTCCATTGAAAACGCTACTCCCAACCTCATAAATCGCTTGGCCAGGTATTCTTGTTCTGTTTGGCCCGGTGTAGGCACAAAAATAGCCTTCTTACCCAACCGCGCCACATCCATTACCGTACTATAGCCTGAGCGTGAAACCACCATGTCAGCCTGAGCCATGGCACGACTCAACGCTTCCGAATCAAGATGATCAACAACCTCAATTTTATTACTGATCGTTTTTCTTTCCTTATCAATTACTCCACGCACAATTAAACCCGAAAGGCCTGATTCTATCAATTGCTTCGTTATTATAGTTTCAAAGATACTGCGTTGAGGCTCCGGACCGGATACTAAGGCAATTACATTGTACTTCACTCCTTTGTGATCCCTATTTTTCAATCGCGATAGAGGACCAATAAAACGAATCCGACTATCAACAGATTCCGAAAGTTTTCCGGTGAGTAAAGAGCCAGGAAAATCAGGTACCCAGCAAACCGTGAACTTTTTTATAAATCGCGATAGAAATTTGTTTGCCAGCAAGCCAAGCCATTTCCAACCGTGTTTAGCCAGCAGATGAACCTGGTGTGTAATGAACACCGATGGAATTTTAGCGGAATAACAACCATAACGGTTATCAGAAATAATCAAATCAATTTTATTTTCACGAACGATCCACTCAATCTGCTTTTGTTCATCGCGCACAACCCTCATAAACTTACCCGATTGGAGGATGAGTTTAACCATCATGGAGCCCGATGCAGGATAAACCGGATTATAGCCAGGAAGCTGAAACGATTTAAGTGTTGGAAATTCCTGTTGAAGTAATACCCATGAAGAACCTGCACCGGCAATAAAAACCTCGCATTGCAATTCAAGCAATGCCTGTATGATGGGTACGCACCGGGTGGCATGTCCAAGGCCCCAATCCAGCGGAGCAACCAGTACACGCCTTTGCCTCATACCGGAATTACATTAAACGAATATCCCTCGTTTGCAAAGTGTTCCATGTAACGGGGTAACGCATAGCGCATATTCTTTTCGGCTTTCAGACTATCATGAAACACCACAATAGAACCCGGCCGGGTAACCTTAATAGATTTTTTCAGACACGTTTCAGGCGAGATAGAATCGGTATAGTCAAATGAAAGCACATCCCACATGACAATCTTATACGATGATAACAATTTTATCTGTGCACGGGTGATACGACCATAAGGCGGACGAAACAAGACGGGTTTTCTTTTACTGTTACCTGACAGATTTTCTTCAAGCACCTTATCACACTGGTAAACATTATCAACATAATTCGGATTGGATGTTTG
>CAZQXC010000028.1:0-22294 GCA_964597075.1 uncultured Roseivirgaceae bacterium
ACCGAAACTGTACTGAATGCCAAAAAAACCGACATTCATATTGATGATTTGCCAAAAAGAGAGAGATGGCTTATAGGCTGACATGAAATAGCATTAGGTCATAACTACCTGCCTAAAGTATCACTTTGTGCCTGAAATTTCTATAGATTATCAGTATAATTAATTGTAAATACTACCTTCAAAATCAATGGGTTATGCTACTTAACCGAGAGTGCGTTTTCTCTTCTGGTTCGTATATTGGCAATAACCCATTCACCCACCTTAATGCCTTGCTTAATACCCTCGTCAATAGCCGGGCGATAATGGATACCACCGTATAACCGGCTGACTGCGGCCTCATCAGAAGCATGCTTAAAAGAAGTAAAGCTTCTGGGTGGCAATCCAAATTCCAATTCTGTCGAATCGACAAAATTAAAATTCTCACCAAACAAATGAGTTAGCGCAACTGAAGAGGCACTTGAAATTACACTGTGCCCACTAGTGTACTCTGGAAATGGTGGGGTTTGCAGTAAGGGAAGCCAATTCTCATCAACGAACTGATTAATATAGGTCTCCGGTCGGACAAGCGCACTTCGGTACTTCTCGTCCCAACAAGCAATAAACCCATCAGCAAGCGCTAAAGAAACTATAGCGTAGGCTTCTGCTGTTTCAAAGAAATCCTTATTGGCATAAGCAGCACTTATTCGGGTTATGTTTATCCAATGACCGCCCGGAGAAATTTTCTTGGTGGCGAACATAACATGCCCACGGACATTCATGGTAAACGGGTTACAATCCCAAAAGTTGGCAATCTCTTTATACTCACTGTTAGCACTGTTTACCGCATCGTAAACCTCAATCGCTTCCTGATAGAATTTACTTTTAGGATCAGTGCTGAATGCTGTTGGCGGCTCTGGAGTGTATTGGGTTGATGAATCCAAAACAAAGGTTCTTATTTTCGTCCAGCTAGGTTCAATACCTTCCATATATGCCGGTGGTGTGGGTTTCCATTTGGAGGGATCACTTAAGGGCACAGTATATTTTTCAAACGTTCGTGTTTGTTTATAATTATCCTTATCTGCCCATTCCAAAATATGCTTTGCTACCGCTTCTCCATAAGCAATTGAGTTGCTGAACATCTCATCCGGCATACCCGACTTCTTAAACTCAGCCAATGTTTGTTCATGAAAGCTCTCCATGTCAGCCTCAGAAAAGATGAGCGCCTTTCCTACGATGGCTAAGGCCTGAACCGCAGACAATTCGAAGCAATACTTCTTTGTTGAATCTGGTTGAGGAACTGGCTCAAGTCCATTGAGTTGACCGGCAAGCGTTACAAATTGAGGATTGCCCGGTATAGCGGCTTCATACGCTGCAATACTGCTATATGCATAAATACGACTGGCTACCGGTGGTGAAAAGATATCGTGAACGATAATATCGGTGATCATTTTCAACGTGCGGTGCAAATGGTTGGGATCAACAGCACCGGGATCAAAATCAACGTGCTCATTTTTACTACACGATGCCAATACAAAGGTGGTAAACATCAATAGAATCCACTTCCTCATTTTCATTTTCAGTTGGTCAGACAAAATTAGCTATTTCACATTGTAATTCATGCGGTTTACACCAACACCCTTTAACTCAAGCGAACGCCATTTTGATGGAAGTTTGACTTTCGTTTGCAGTATACCCTGCTCATTGATTGTAAGACCTCCAAAACCAAATATAACAGCCTGAAGCATACCCCCTGCTCCGGTTGCAAAGTATGGATTAGTACCACCAGCAGTTTCAGCCAATACCCCAAAGGGCGGAACCTCATTGGGCTTGTACGACTTTATAAATAGTTCATGTGCCTTGTCCATATTGCCTAACCTGGCATAAAGGGTGGCTAAAACGGAATTGCCCATAGCTGGTCCGTCTTTAGCCATACGTGGTTCATAATACTTTAAATCCTTTTCGATTTGATCACGTGAGGTAACTACATCTAACGGGAAAGCCAGCAAGTTTACATCGGCTTGTTTAATATCAACCCCGCTATATGTTGCGTTCTCGCGTGTAGTGCCATCGGGGAATTTTAGTATTGGAATATTGTTCGCCACCAGCATCCAATCCGGATCAGGCTTAATACCCAATAGGGTTGCAGCTTGGGTGGCATATTTCAAAACTGTAATAGCCATACCATTGGTAAAGGCGTTGTTATCAATATTCTCCTCCCATTCATTGGCGCCTATCACATTGTTAATTTCATACTTACCAGGTCCTTTGCGTTCTACACGGCTGGCCCAGAAATCAGCCACTTCTTTAAGTACCGGGTAAGCCCTTTCCGCCAGAAATTGACGGTCCTTTGTCACTTGGTAATATTTCCAAAAGGCCCAACCAATACAGCCTGTAATATGATGCTGAAAAGGCCCTGTAAGTGCCCATACAGGAGTATCTTCCGTTCCATCGGCTGATGATTCCCATGGAAACATAGCGCCCTTATAACCGTGTGAAAATGCATTTTGGCGGGCTGCCTCCAATCGCTCAAAGCGATACTCCAACAGCGACCGGGCCATTTCTGGTTGCATGACCAGGAGCGGTGGGTACATCCATAATTCCGTATCCCAGAATACATGTCCGTTATAGCCCAACCCACTCAAACCCATCGGGGACAAACTGTACGCAGTGCCTTCGCGCGCAAAAGAATATAAATGATACAAGGCAAACCGAACATCGCGCTGGGCCTGTTCATCTCCATCAATAATGATGTCACTCTTCCACAGCTTTTCCCACTCAGCTTCGTGACGCATCAGTAAACGATCAGTACCTTCCAGCATCGCATACACGCTTAAGCGTTCAGCCTCGTTATGCGGATCTTTATAATGTGCAGTAGAAACGGCTGAAGATACAATGCTGAAGGTGTACGTCTCCCCTGCCTTTAATTGCCTATGGAACTTGGCAAGATGCATATTATAGTCCCAATCCTCATGAATAAGTTGAGGTTCCTTTCCATGAGGTTCAGAGAAAATAAAACTATTGCTGGCTGCCACAGTATGTTTACCTGAAGGACCTTTTGCAACAGAAGTCAACAGTGGAATTTTTACATGTGGCCGATCAATCTCGCTGTAAAAGTTTCTTACATCAGCCAGGTGATCGGGTGCTTCAATCACACTCATGGGTGTAATAGCGACATCCATTTTTGCTGATATAGAAACTATACTTAACGCAGTATAAGGCAAATGGCGTAAAGCCATCATGGTGTGTTTCACACTAACTTTATCACCCACATCAAACGTAGTGATAAGTGCAGCCCTTTTCATATCGAGTGTCTGCTTATAATGGCTAATGGTTTTGGCAGTGATGCGTTGACCATCCACATCAAGATTCATGTTTACATGATTAAACGACTTCAAGATGTTAGATACACGCCCGCGCTGATAATTATCATAAACTCCATTGAGCACTACATCCTGCACCCGGAGCGGATTTGGAGATGAAACTATCCCTACCATTCCGTTGGCTACCGTTACACCATAATAATGTGATGGATTAATGTCATTAGCCACCACTTGCCAGGTATTATGATTTAACTGCTGAGCATAAGCAGAGCTAATCCCTAAGCATAATAGCGTTTTAAAATAAATGAGTAAAAATCGCATAATATTAAAAATTAAATTCTATCGAATATAATCTAACGGGTTGATTTGAGCCGGTAAGCACAATATACTTTTTACCCCCGATACTTAGCGACTTTGCCTTATTGAATGAAGAAAAGACAGGGTCACCATCGGGAAAAGCCAGCGGAACAGGCCTATAGCCGGAGACTCCACCTAGTAACAAAAAAGCTGATTGAGCGAGTTGATCCCCGAGATTAATGGTGTTACTTCTGGTATTGCCTATACAAAGAACATCGGTTAAACCATCTCCATTGAAGTCGTCTACTAAAAGATCATTGACTACACTTAGCTGGGCAAAGTCGTGAAGTGGAACATTCCGATAACTTCTCCCATTTAATTGGGTAAAGATTGAAGTTTTAAAAGTATAGGAATACTTAATTTCAGCATTCTTCAATTTTTCCTTTTCAAACAAATCGTGTGGATCCTTTATATTCGAAAAACTAAGATAATCATTGAATTTCTTATTTATCATGGGTAATTGTTTCCCGAGCTGCATCTTCGTTGAAAAAGGAATATTATGGCTTCCCTGATAAAAAAACATAACCGGGTCACTCGTTCCATTATTGTCAAAATCATTTACCAATAATGTAACAGGTTGGCTTTGGGTTGGCTTTAATCTAATATTTTCACCTGCATTGCCTCCAATTATTTCAGGCTGGTTATCGCCATCAATATCAACCACCTTAACAGATCGCCACCATCCTTCAGTTTTCTCCAATCCAACCGAACTTAAAAATTTAAAATCATTTTCAGTATTCTTATAAATAGATATCGGCATCCAATCCCCCACTAGAACGAGATCAACTGCACCATCACCGTCAACATCACTCCAGGCAGCATCAGTAACCATGCCTGCCGTTAATGCCTTATGAATAGCAAAATTTCCACGACCGTCATTCTTTAAAATATAACTTACCGGAGAAATTCCATAGTGATGCGGAACTGAACGCGTTCCGACAAAAAAATCGATATGACCATCTTTATTGAAATCAGCTGCCCTGACGCACGAGCCATTCAGCTTTAGCGTTGGTAATAACCTATCACTTCGGATAAAATTTCCCTTACCATCGTTTAGATAAAGGCGATCCTCTAATAAATAATGCCCTTCAGCATATTCATTGCCGGCACTTACCACATAGAGATCGGGAAATCCATCGCCATTAACATCCGCAAATTCTGCATCAACGTCTTCATACAAAAAGTCTTGCGTGAAAACTTCACGCGATGAATACCTGAAAGAGTGGTCAGGGTTTTGAATAAATAATGATCCCGCCTGTTCTTTGGCACCGCCTAAATAAATATCGTCAAGTCCATCGCCATTTACGTCCGCAACGGCTATAGCCGGGCCTTCGCGTGAAAGCAAATAAGGAACCAGTGGTTCAATAAGGTAATCTTTAAAATCATTTTCTTTATGCTGGTAAGGTAAGCTATGCGGTGATCTCTTGAGAAAAGCTGTGTTATGTTTTAATTTGTTTTCATTTCTAATTTGTAATTGCCTCGCTTCGGTGATTGTAATGCTTGAGTTAACTTTAATATTTCTCTCAACCTGAAACTTGTTTCCCCGCCAAAACACTTCTATACTATCTATCTTACTACTATTTCCCAGTCCGAAGTAAGCCACTGGGGCCACCGCTGACTGGAAACCTCGGGACAGAATCATTTCCCTAAAAAACACTTTTCCATCTGCATAAACATTTATGCGGGAGCCAATACCAAAATAATTCTTGTCGGATCGTAACTCCACTTTTAAATAGTTATTTGAAAGCTGAACGTTAGATCGATTTTCGTAGATAAAAGCAGGCTGGTTTACATTGTTAATGATCAACTCCAAATCCCCATCATTATCCAGATCAGCATAGGTTACACCATTTGAATAGGACGGCATACCAAGTCCCCATTGCTGGGATCGGTTTTCAAACTTCAGATTGGCGCCTTGTTGATACATGAAATTGGGAATGCGCAGCGTTGGTAGTCGCTTAATCATCTCGTTTTCAACACTATCTTCATCCCTCACTTGGTAACGCAAACTGGCCAGGTCAGCGGTATATTGAATGTAGTCAAGATCATTCGGGCGTTTGAAGATACCTGTAGTAATAAATATCTCCGCCTTGCCATCATTTATATAATCGGCTATTAATGCGCCCCAACTCCAGTCAGTAGCATGAACACCGGCATATTGTGCCACCTCAGCAAAGTGATCACCCCGGTTTATCTGCAAGCAATTCCGGACATATTGCGAACCATACCCGTAACCCAACTTAATATCAGCTACTTCCTGTGTATCCTCAGAAGCGGATTTTAAAAGTATTTCAGGATCTTCGGGCAGCATATCTAATGTTACAATGTCTGGTAATCCATCGCCATTAACATCAGCAACATCACAACCCATAGAATACCGACTGGTATGGGCTATTAATTTTTCAAGGCTTTCGGTAAATGTACCATTACCATTGTTGATGTATAGATAGTCATTTTCATGAAAGTCGTTGGCTATATAAATATCCATCCAACCATCTTGATTTATATCGGAAACAGAAATGCCTAAGCCATAACCAATATGTGATGAATATATTCCGGAATTTGTTGTTACATCCTTAAACTTCGAAACTCCCTGTTCCGAAAGGTTTTGATAAAGCTTATCACCAGAAACCGAATCCACCTCTTTCCTTAGTGCCGATGACCCATAGCTATGTATGGTATGCACTGAATGGTTAAGTAAGTACATGTCCAGGTCTCCATCATTATCATAGTCAAAAAACACAGCCTGAGTTGAAAACCCGGTAAAATCCAATCCATATTCAGCCGCCCGTTCACTGAAGGTTAAGTCACCATTGTTAACATAAAGCAAATTGTGTCCTTCTAGACCTTTATACCCACCTACCTGGCACACATAAATATCCAGGTATCCATCATTATTAATGTCCACCAGAGTAACACCGGTTGTCCAGTCGCCCTCTCCTCCAACACCTGCTGCTTCGGTTATATCGTCAAATTGAAAGTTACCCTTATTGAGGTATAACTTATTCTGCTCTTCGTTGGCAGTGAAATACAAATCGATAAGTCCATCATTGTTAAAATCCCCGGCAGCAACGCCACCACCATTATAATAATACATATACTGAATAATATTCAGTTTCCTGTTTGAAAGCTGGTTTACAAAGTGAATACCTGTTTGATCAGGTGACTGGAATTGAAACAATTTATCTTTTCCTTTCTCTTTACACCCAATACCGAAAACGGTGACTATAATCCCTATAAAAGCAACTCTCATGGACTTACTTTGAACAAGGCCACAGCCTCATTATTTCTCGCAACCAGGACGTAGAGCTGACTTCCAATACTAATGCGACTCATCTCTCTTATTGCTCCGGTGACGGAGAATCCACTTAAGCGGGATGGAACTGGAGTAAAAATTCCATTTCCTGAACCTTTTAGAAACACCCCATAACCCGCATCATAACGTCCTGCTTCGGGTTTTACTTCATATAGATTACCGCCAAGCAATAAGTCTACAATTCCATCATTATCAAAGTCATCAGCGAGTATTGAATATATCGGAGTAATCTGCGCTTCGATCGGTAATTCTTGAATTGTAAAAGCTCTTCCTCCGGAATTGAGTACAACAGCCGAACCTAAAAAATTCGCTTTCATAACCAGTGCATCTTTCAATTGGCCGGGTGTAAAGATTTCCTGAACAGAATGCTTATTATAACTCTCATACCTAAGGTATTTCTTCTTTAACCCCGGCATTTGAGCAACCATTTCATGCTTTAACGTGTACGGAAGAATTTTACCTTGAACCGAACGCGCGTAGACGTGCTCAATGGTTCCATTTCCATCAAAGTCATTGGTGTAAAGATAAACAGGTTCATCAATAGAAGCCTTGAACCTGCTGTTTAAGCCATGATTACCGAGTACATAATCTTTATATCCATTTCCCGTAAGATCCACCTCTTGCACGGTATTCCACCAACCAGCATAATTAGTGAAGCCTGACTCTCGGCTAATATCTTTAAAACGATTATTGTTGTTTTCCAATAAAACAGGTGTCATCCATTCTCCGACAATAAACAGATCAAGATCCCCATCGTTATCAAAATCTGTCCAGCAAGCATCTGTAATATGTCCCAACCCCTTAAGCATGGGGGCAATTGTAGAGCTTACATCATCAAAATTCCCTTGGCCATCATTACGATAAATGTATCCAGAAGCCGGGATACCGTAATTAAACGTGTTGGTTCGAATACCAACAAATAGATCTAGGTATCCATCACCATCATAATCCCCTGCTTTGGCAGTTCCGGTTATTTGCGGATTGGCTGCCAAACTGCGCTGAGGGGTTCTAACGAAGTTTCCTGCTCCGTCATTTCTATAAATTCGATCAATTAATTCTGGTGCCCCTACTGAAAATTCATTTCCACCACTGCCTACATATAAATCCAGATCACCATCATTATCAATGTCGAAAAAAATTGCGTGCACGTCTTCTGAACCTATATCATTTTGAAAAGCACCAATTTTTCGTTCTACAAATTTACCATCTACTTGTTGAATAAATAATTTAGATTCAAAACCACGGGCACCACCTATGAATACATCTTCCCTGCCATCTCCATTCACATCACCAACGGCCAAAGCAGGACCCAAGGTCGAAAGCATATGATACGTGAGACGATCGCGATCAAAATCAACGAAAGGATTTTCCACATGAGTATAGTCCAATATTTCCTTGGTATCGACCTGAGCAAAAAGTGCAGGCTGTTTCAGGCTTTCCAGCTTACGAACCACTTCGATTCCATCCATCGCGTTGAGCAATAACTTTTGATTGGACGGTACCGAAGTCATTACGGTCTGTTTACCAGAGGGCCACTTTACCAGCACGGTATCAAGCATCATATGCTTCCCCACTCCAATAGTTAAACGTGGATCTACTGAGGATTGAAACCCGCGGTTAGGCATTTGCTCTGCAACGAATTTATCACCACCAGCCATAATCTCTATACGCGCGCCAATAGCTATCGTATTTCTATTTTCTCCTTGTAACGCCAGTTGCAAATAGCGATTTTCAGGAAGTACACCTTGTTGCATATTCTGATAAATAAATGCGTGGTTATTTACATTGTTAATAACCAAATCAAGTGCTCCGTCATTATTCAGATCAACATAAGCAGCACCATTCGAATGCGTTTTTTCATTAATCCGCCAGTCCGCTGCGCGATTATGAAATTGCAGATTACCATTATTATGGAAAAAGTAATTCGCAACAGGATTTATTGGAATAGGCTCTATTAAGGCCTTATAATCTACGCCCTCATTACGTACAATTTTTTTTATAGTTTTTTCATCGGCAATAAAACTCAGATAATCCAGGTCAGTGATATCTTGATAAATTCCATTGGCCACAAAAATATCCTTAAGACCATCATTATCCATATCAAAAATCAAGGCACCCCAACTCCAATCTGTTGCTTCAACACCTGCTAATCGACTAATATCACTAAACGTTTGATCACCATTATTCAAGTGAAGCATATTCCGGTTTAATTGATAGTGATAACGATTAGAAAAACCATAGGTAAACCGATCCCAATTATCGAACGTAGTAATTTGCTTCAATCTATAATCATCCTCAGGTAACATGTCTGTTACAAAAATATCCAACCAACCATCATTATTTATATCGGCAATATCAGCACCCATTGAAGCTGCGCTTATAGAAGGCATAGCTGATTCCAACACTTCATTAAATGTTCCATTTCGATTATTTATATACAGGTAATCCCGCTCAAAGAAATCATTGCTTATAAAAATATCCATCCAACCATCGTTGTTCACATCTCCAACACTAATGCCTAATCCAAAACCAATTATGCTTCCATAAATTCCTGCTGCTTCACTTACATCGGTAAATCGATCACCATCGTTTCGATACAACTTATCCCCACCTACGGAGTCTCTGACGTGTCGTATATTTTGCATCTGGTTAAAGCTGCCGATGGCCTGGTAGGAGTTATTCAGAAGATACAAATCCAGATCTCCATCATTATCAAAATCAAAGAAAACCGCATGGGTTGAAAATCCCTGATCAGCCAAACCGTATTTTTCTGCTTGCTCGGTAAAGGTCAGATCGCCATTGTTTATAAAAAGTTCATTTTGTTTATTATCACCCTTAATATCACCGGAGTTGCAAACATAAATATCAGGCAGTCCGTCACCATTTACATCAGCAACCGCAACACCCGTTGACCAGGCACGTGCACCTCCGACACCGGATTTTTCCGTAATGTCATCAAACTTAAAATTACCCTTGTTCAGGTAAAGTCGATTTGAGCCAAGGTTGCTGGTCAAGTATATGTCTTGTAAACCATCATTATTAAAATCCCCAATACCAACACCGCCTCCGTTATAAAAATTACGATAGGTGAAAATATTGAAGGTCTCATCGAAGATAAGATCATTCCGAAAGTTAACCCCGGTAACCTCAGGCGCCAGGCGTTCGAAAAGAGAACTATTATCATTTTTTGAAACATTACACCCCATTGCAAGTAGGACACATGTAGAAATCAATAGGATTAACCGTGCGCTTGTATATAATTCCCCATTCCCGTTTCTTATCACACTAGTCATCATTTTTTATACGCTGAAGATCAGTAATATCAACACCAACAGTGGAAGGACTTTTCTTGAATAGCCTGATACGTCTATTTCCAGTCACCATTACCCATAGCTTTTTAGTTTTGTCTTTATTTTCCAAAAACATAAACTCAGCATCATACCATTTTTCGAATAACTTTTTTACATCGATCAGCAAACTGTCCGATGATAATTCAAGATTCCATGGCGCCCATGCTAAGTAAGAGAATTCAACCGGCATTCGACTTAATTCGCCCCCTTCAAAATCGGGATAAAACCACATATACGTCTCGGCCTGCATCTCAGTTGAATCCAACCTATACTGAACTGAAAGATTACTTGGACCTTGAAGAATTATTCCTTGTTTGTTCAGCTCCCAGCAATGTGTATAGAAATCTTTTTGACTCATGCCAAATTTAATCCCTAAAAAAATTGAGTCATAACGCACACCCTTTTCCAATTCCTGATTAACAAGTCGTTCGTAAGGTGACCGCTTACAAGAAAACATAAGCGAAATCATAAAAAATAAATAAGCTATTTTAGACATATTACTTAAGTGTATTGTATTTAAAAGTTAACAAAGAGTCGTTTTTACGAAGAACAAAAATATTTACCTCACTTCCCTTTACGAGTTCCTTTATGGTTCTGATTTCACCACGTGCATGGAAGCCTGACTTATCGCTAGGCAAAAATATAAATGTACCATCACCTTTTCCCAATAATGTGATTCCCCACGTGCTATTGACTGATCCCCACTCCGGCTTGACTTTGCTTTGGTTACCACCCAATAAAAGATCAATGTTGCCATCCATATTAATATCGATTGCAAGTATAGCATAAACCGAAGTTAATTGTGCTTGCCAAGGCAAATTCAGTGGGGCTAATCGTTTGCCACCCTCATTAATAAAAGCCACTGTTGCCGATTGATTCATGTGTAAAATTTTTGATGCGCTTAGGATACGTTCATCGAATAAATCATTAATCGTTACATTTTTGTAACTGCTAAAATTGGTAAAACGCTTCTTTAGTATTGGTAGTTGTCGGGTAATATCAGGGTACAGTGCCAGTGGAAAATCCTTATCAGCAATTCTTTTACATACGATTTGCTCAATATTACCGTTCCCGTCAAAATCATGCATATACATTACGAGTGGAGAGTAATCATCCGCATGGTGCAATCCATTAAGGCCCATATTTCCTGCAATGATATCCGGAAACCCATCGTTGTTAATATCTGATAAAACTAACGCATTCCATTGACCAGAGAATTTATCTAATCCAACCTCTGCTGTGGCATTGATAAACTTTCCTCCATCATTTCGAAAATAGTGCAAGGATGACCACTCAGTCGCAATTATAATATCCAGATCATTGTCCCTATCCAAATCAACTATCACTGCATCGCGTAACATTCCCAAAGAATGTAAACCTGGAGCATCTGTCTTTGTGACATCAAGAAAAACTCCACCCCCCTGATTAAACAAGATATAGGCGCTAACCGGAGCGCCATAATTAAAAGGGTCGCTCCGTGATCCAACTAACAAATCAGGTTTCCCATCAGCATTTATATCAGCATAGCGAACAAATGAGGTACTCTCTGCTTTATCACCATTCATTTCAATTTGTTTTGAGCGATTAAAGTTACCTTTGCCGTCATTAAAATATAGTCTATCGATTAACCAAAAAGATCCTATTGGGTAACGTTTCCCCCCACTGGCAACATATAGGTCCAAATAACCATCGCCATTAGCATCAAAAAAAACTGCATCTGTATCTTCAGCATACCTGTCCTGCTGAAACGCTGGCTGTTCCTTCAGCATAAAATCACCATTCGATTGCTGGATAAACAGGCTCCCCGAAAAATCAGCTGATCCACCAATATATATATCCTCTAATCCATCATTGTTTACATCGCCTACCGTAAAGGCAACCCCGTCATTAATCATTTCAAAGAGTAATCTATCTCTATCAAAATCAACAAATTCCTTCTCACGATGTGTGTACGTAATCGTTGGTGTGGTTAGTGAAAGAAAAGGTAGAACAGCTCGCTTCTCTGGGTTGCATAAATCACCATCTGAAGATTCGTTCTCTTTAATCAACAAACGTTGATTTACGTTTACATTAAAAATAGTCACACAACCTCCTCTCGGCCATAGAATCACTAAAGAATCAATATGATTGATACGTCCTAAACCAAAGTGCAAGACAGGTGAAACAGATGATAAATATCCTCGAACAGGAGCTTGTTCTACATAATACTTAGTATCTCCAGCGTATGCTGTTACCTGAGCTCCGATGGCAGCTGTATTTCGGCCTGAACCCTTTAACTCAACTGCCAAATAGTTTGCAATTGATTTATTGTCATTATCAGAGGTTCGGTTTCGGTATAGATAAGCATGATCATTAATGTTGTTAATTACCAAATCAATTGCACCATCATTATCCAAATCACCATATGCGGCTCCATTTGAAAAGGTGGCTGCATCAAGACCAACTTTAAGGGCAACATTTTCAAAATCAAAATCACCGCGGTTACGGAATAAATAATTTGATAACTTTTGTGAGGGCAGTCTATCCATCAAATTAGTTATAAGCAAACTGTCTTTTTTTAACTGCTCAGCATGAACTATCGTATTTGAATAGAAATTTATATAATCCTGATCTGTTAAATCCTTCGCTATTCCATTGGCTACGAAAATATCCTTTAAACCATCATTGTTATAATCAAATAGCAAGGCACCCCAACTCCAGTCTGTGGCTTGAACATTGCTGTATCGGGCTAACTCAGTAAAAAAAATATCACTTGATGAGCCGGGGGTGTAACCCATATTACGCTGAAGTACATTTCTTGAGAACTGATGGTAATAGCCACTTTTCAAACTTGCTGTATACCTATTCCAGTCCTCGAATATGGTCTTGGTTCGAATTCTGTCAAGTTTCTCCGGTAACATTTCCGTTACAAAGATTTCCGGAAACCCATCGTTATCCAGATCAGCAATATCCGCTCCCATTGAACCCATACTGATTTCAGTAATTACTTCCTCGAGCCTTTCTGTAAAGGTTCCGTCTTTATTATTGATGTACAGGTAATCGCGTTCAAAGAAATCATTTGAAACAAATAAATCAGGCCATCCGTCTTTGTTTACATCCGATACAGAAACACCTAGGCCAAATCCTATTGCACTGCTATAAATACCAACTTCTTGTGTTACATCAGTAAAGTGATCACCGTCATTTCGGTAGAATTTATTCCCACCAAGGGGATCAGGAATTTGCCGCTGACCTTCTCGCAAGTCATATATCCCAACAGAACGATTCGAATTATTAAGGAGGTAAAAATCCAGATCGCCATCGCGGTCGTAATCAAAAAAAACAGCATGAAGTGATAGGCCTTCATCGGCTACACCCCAAGCTTCAGCGGATTCCGTAAAAGTGCTATCACCGTTATTAATAAATAATTCATTGTGCCGAACACCATCGCGCAACGGTCCGGATTTACAAACAAAAATATCAAGCCAACCGTCACCATTCACATCTGCCATGCTAACGCCTGTAGACCAAACTCCTGCACAAGCCACTCCGGCTTTATCAGTAATATCTTCAAATTCAAAATTCCCCTTATTCATGTATAGTTTGTTTTCAACCTGATTACCACAGAAATAAATATCCAGAAGTCCATCGTTATTAATATCGCCTAGTGCAACCCCTGCTCCATTGTAAAAATTACGATAGGTGTATGCATTCAACTTTTCATCATAGATAAGATTATTCGCAAAATCAATACCTGATTGATCCGGAAATATCAACTCAAAAACTGGAGAGTGATCGGGCTTATTACAAGCCACTAACCCCGCAAGGATCAGAATTAAACTAAAACGAGACACTGATTTTTAATAGGAGTAGAATAAATAAAATTCAATTTACAGGCAGAAAATTAAAAAGGCGCATGATAGATGCGCCTTTTTAAAATTTTATCTAAAACAGATTAGTACCCTGGATTCTGAACAAGATCAGGATTTACCAAAATCTGGTTTTGAGGAATAGGGAAAATATTTTTCGATGGATTGGAAACAGGCTTTTCCCACCAAGCAGCGTTAAACTTATTAAAGCGGATAAGATCTGATCTGCGATACCCTTCCGCAAACATTTCCCGGCCTCGCTCTGCCAACAAGTCATCTGCTGTAAGTGTGCCTAAATTGGCTAAACCCGCACGTGTGCGAACCTGATTAACCAATGACAAGGCTTCTGCACTTCCAGGCGTTTGACGCCACAAAGCCTCTGCGCGCATTAACAGCACATCAGCATATCGGAAAATAGGGAAGTCATTGCTTAGGTTTCGCGATGCTCCTAATTGAAATTCAAATTTACCCACGCGAGCACCAGCCTGACGGAAGCTATTGGGCTCCAACATGTTAATTTCGGGTGTAAAAGTCAATGGAGGTCCATCAGGATCACCAGGTTCAGCACTACTGTCTTCTAAACGAACACCAGTTGAGCTAAACTGAGGGCCAACTATAAAACTACCTTTACGAACATCGCCATCACTAAACGAATTATAGAACTCTTCCAGAGATGCATAACCATTCCAAGGTTGTTGTTGGAGGTTGTATGTTTCTTGGGTTAAGTAGTGCCCGGTCATTTGTGCGAGGTTGAACCCACCGGCATTAACCTCATCATAATTAAGAATAAATATATTCTCAACTGAGCCGGCATTATTGGTTTTAAAGTTATTGAAAAAATTAGACTCAAGAGAGTAAACACCACTCGAGATAACTTCTTGCGTGGCAGCCGCAGCATCAGCCCAACGGGGCGTACCTGTGTAAATCGCTGCATTCAAATAAAGTTTAGCCAACACGCATTGGGCTACGTAATAATTCATTGTGCCATAGGTACGCGCTTTTCTTAGGTTGTCAAGGTTGTCAAGAATGCTTGATTCAATAAAATCAAACACTTCTTGCCTGGAATTAGTGTTCGGTGTTGTGTCTGTAGTACTCTCCGTAACAATAGGTACGTTGCCGTATGCATCTAATAACCACAGATAAACCATTGCCCGTAACGCTTCAAATTCGGAACGAAGAATTGGATTAGTACCCAGCGTTTTAATTAAGTTGTTAATAGTGGCAATACTGGAATAGCAATAGTTCCAGCCGTTTTCTATGGATTCTTCTGTGGGTAAATACTGATGACGGTGTACCCGAACCCACTGACCACCATCAGTCCAGTCAGCACCTTTTACAGCAATTACCATCTCATCTGAAGAAATTTCATGAAGCGACCACAGTGAGTTATGACTGCCCCACGTACCTATAAGGGGAACATAAGCACTTTGTGCAATGGCTGCAAGAGCAGTTGGATCAGTTGAATTATTCTGTACTTCGACAGGAATAGAACTGAATACATTTTGATCAGGAGCTTCACATCCCACCGTTGACACAAAAACCAACGCCACAAATACAGTTTTTAAAATTAATTTATCCTTTCTCATCTCCATATTATTTAATAGTCAAGTTAACGCCAAAAGTAAACGTACGTGTGGTGAAATAGGTATTTCTTCTTTCAATACCCGGAGCTAAAGCGCTGTTTATACCATCTTGTTCTGCATCATTGTAACGTACTTCGGGGTCAATACCTGTATAATTAGTTATCGTAAACAGGTTTTGAGCCGTTGCATACACTCTTACATTTGAAAAAATACTTGCAGGTTTATTAAGGTTATAACCCAGTGTAATGTTATCCAAACGAATGAATGAGGCATCTTCTACATAAAGAGAAGAAAAAGTTGGTTGCTGTGTAACAAATGGGGTTTTTGATGTAGTTACACTATTCCATGTGTTTGATGCAGGATCTCTATTCTCGTAGAATCCACGATATGAATTGTAGAGCGTATGGCCAAATACACTTCGCAACAAAAAGTTTAAGTCAAAGTTTTTATATACGAAGGTGTTTGTAAAACCAAGTTCACCATCCGGTAAACCATTACCTACTTGCTGCCATAAATCCAAGTCATAACTTGGATCAATTGGGCGCCCTTGAGTGTCACGATAATTTCCGTTTTCATCAATGCCACCATAAACTGGCGCATACATATCGCCTAAAGTTTTACCAGCAAAGTTCCAAACGATAGGATTATTGTTCTGTCCGGGAGACCCTGGTGTTGCCAGGCGGATTTCTCCAAAACCAAGATCACCGACCTGAAACTTCTCAATTGTTGGTCGTGTATAGAGTGTAAAATTTAGGTTAGGCGTCCATTTAACAGGACCTATGTTAATTTCATTATAGGCAACTGAGAATTCAAATCCGGAAGACTTAATTTTTCCAATATTAGCCCATGCACGCCCTGCTACGTTTGAGGGTTGCGAAGAATCGAATGGATTTGGGGCACCTACAGGAATAGCAACATCGAATAATAGATCGTCTATGCTACGCGTATAGTATTCAAGTGATCCTGTAAGCTTATTGTTAAAAAAACCGAAATCGATACCGTAGTTTATTTCCGTTTTCTCCTCCCACTTGAGTGAAGGATTAGGATCACGAGCCTGACGGGCCGTTACGAAACGATCATTGGTTGTCAAGGGATTTCCGTCAAGGTCAACAATTCCACCGGGGACCAATACTGCCAAGGCGAGATCTGAAAAAGGCGGAAGTGATCCCGTTTTACCGTATGAAATTCTGGCTTTTAAATTACTCACCGGACCCAAATCAACAAGGTCAGAGATGATTACACCGCCACTCGCAGCAGGGAACAAACCAGTTTTTTCATTTTCACCAAAACCGCTCCATGACTCAGAGCGAAGACTAGCGGAAAAGAAGAAACTACCTTTATAGTTTAGGTTCACACGTCCAAAACCAGAAAGCAACACATCTTCAGAGTAATACCCATCAGCTTGGGTATTAACCCCATCACGAGTTGACCCCCAAGCCAGGTTTCTAAAGCTTTGGAAATCATACAAAAACCGGTTCACACGTTGATTAAAACCTTCATAGCTTCTGTTTTGCGAAGCCCACCCACCCAAAAATTCTGCATTCAAATCCGATCCAAACTTCCTATTGTATTTGGCGGTTATTTCCAGCAGGTTGTTTGTGTTATTCGTAACTGATCTCCTGGCTGAACCTCGTGTTCCGAAACCCTCTAGCCAATCAGTAGTACTGTAAAATGCACCATCAAGTCCGGTTTCGCGATTTTGTGCATAATTAATCGATGCTGTTAAATTTTCGATGATATCATACTCAACACGATAATTGATCAAAGAATTAGTTCTTTCACCAACAAATTGCTGCTGTTGACTCAACGCTACAGGGTTGTAAAAATCAAAAAGATTCTGTTGGAAATAGCCTCCGTCATTTGCGGAATTTTCAGTATCGAAGATTGGAGCCGTAGGGTTATAAATGACCGCATACCGAAAAGCCGCCATATTGATGGACTCTTGCTTTCTGTCATTGTAAGCAACATTCACATTAAATCTTAATTTTCCATTTAGTGCTTCCTGCCCCAAACTTACACGTGTGTTCCATCGCTGAAAATTAACACCCTTTACAATACCATCGTTATTACGATAATTAACAGAAGCCGAATAAGTTGTACCCCCGCTGGCACCGGAAATATTCAAGTTATTCGTGTAGGAAACACCTGTTTGTGTTAACTCATCCATCCAATTGGTTTGCGATCCAAAATTTTGGCCACCACGTGCCACAAATTCCTGAGGAGATAACACGCTGATGTTGTTGGCGATATTGTCGATAGAGACAAAACCGTTGTAATCTATATTGGTATACGTTCCACGCCCTCCCTTACCGCTCTTTGTTGTAATAAGAATCACACCGCCTGAAGCGCGGGCACCATAGATAGCGGCCGCTGAACCATCCTTCAATACATCAATAGAAGCTACATCATTTGGATCAACGTTGTCAAGTGAAACGCCAACGACACCATCTAATACAATAAGCGGTTCCGCACTGGCACCAAATGTTGTTACACCCCGTAATCGGAGGGTTTGTCCCTGGTTAGGGTCACCGCCTGGACGAACAACCGAAAGACCAGCAACTTTTCCTTGAAGCAATTGTGTAGGTGTGGTAACGTTACCACGGTTAAATTCTTTGGGGCTGATGCTGGCTACAGCGCTATTGATCTCCTTCTTCTCTTGCGATCCGTAACCAATTACGACAACCTCAGATAGTGAAGTAACATCAGACTCAAGCGACACATCAACTTGCGAGCGGCCACTTACAGCAACCTCAGTGGCAGCAAAACCAACAAATGAAAATACGAGAACTGCATCCGAACCAACACTTATTGAATAATTTCCATTAGCATCGGTAGCTGTACCGTTACTTGTTCCCTTTTCTAACACGTTTACACCCGGTACTGGTGTGTTATCATCTGCAGAAGTTACTTTACCAGTAACTACGCGTTGCTGCGCGTATGATGTAACGCTGCCTACCAACACCACGGCAAGTAGACAACTGCGTATAAATAGATAAAATTTATGCATGTTCTAATAGGTTAAGGTTAGTTCGATGTTATTTTAATTGGAACGAGTAGTTACCCGATATGATATTGATGGACACTTTATACGTTCCAGCCGTGACAGGAATATTAGGTCCGCCTTGTGTTCCCGTTCCGGTTGGAAATCCGGTATCTCCCCAGTTTACTGCCCAATCCTCATCAGCTCTGAATTTAGCCTCTCCAGCAGTGAGGATGACTGTTTCAATTTCCCATAATGCAGGATTGTCATTATTTCTTGTCATAGGAGTATCTGCTCCCCATCCACCGGGTGTCGCATCTCCAATAAGTCCTATAAAATCGAAATTTTGCCTAACCTGGAATCTACGAACATCTTGAGTGGAATTACCCTTACTATCCGTTGCCGTAGAGATCAGCCAATAATAATCGTTAATAACCAAATCAGCAGTGAAGGGTCTCTTTACTTGAGCTGATATTCCAGTTACAGCAATAGTAGCCTCTTCCACCAAGGTGACAGAATCATCCTCTAAAAGCTTGTAAGAAAATGAGGCCAATGGAGATCTGGATAAATCCTGATTTTCTCCATCCTTCAGATTAATGATCATTTCAGTCCCATCCAGAAAAAGTGAGCCGGGGCTTTCGAGCGTCATAATAGGAGGCGAATCAAAAATTTCAGTATCAGCGAATCCGTTATCGCAAGCGTTGAATAATGGAATTGCCAATACAAGCAGACATAGTGCGTAAAGTTTTCGTTTCATACTACACAGTGGGTTAATAATGTAAACAAAATGTTATGATAAGGTTAAGTGCTTTAAAGATAAGGAGGATCAAAGCGTAAAAACAACGCAAACGAATAAAAAAAGGGAAATTTAATTTAGGAATCGTTATCGCAAACGTTTTCGGTAAATCATTATTTGATATTCCGGTTGTATAGGAAAAGGCCATTGTTTAGCCCTGGGTTGCTTATTCAACTATTAAAAGCTTCTTTGTTTGAACACCCTTTTGAGTCGCAACTCGTACCAGGTAAACGCCAGAAGTGTATTCCACAGGTCCAAGATTAGCAGTTAAAGCTGACCTTTTTACTACCCCGGGAGAAGCTACACTGCGTCCTAATGCATCAAAAAACTGAATACCTGTTATACCTGCTTCTGTCTTGATCGTTATGTCGCTTCCGCGAATAACGGGATTTGGAAATAAATCAACCGCTGAAGGTGTTAACATTTCTCCATTGGCCAAACCTTGAAAGTATTGCCGGGCAAGTTTAAATGCATCGTTGCCGATTTCCCTACCAATCACTCTTCCAGGAAAATCATCGAGCGGTGGGTGAATACCTCCCCAAATTCTAGACAAGCTGCATTGATCAGCAGCATCTTTATAGGTTGCCCATTGAAGACGAACATCTACACTTGGCCCCTTTTCAAAAACAAGATACTGATCCTTTTTTGCTAAAAATTCACCCATGCCACCGGGGAAGTATTCATCTCCTGTCAATAACGCTAACAATTCTGCCGCTGTTGACGAAAATGTAGAGTGTCCGGAGATATAGCCAGCAAATGGTGGCGTAACAAATGTAGGTCGCTGGTATGGCCACCAGTTTTCAGCTAAAATCCAACCAACACCGGCTGCATCAAAAACCGGATTGTCGATAAACGCATGACCCCGCCAAGTGTATAGTTTGATCTTATTTAAATTCTCTCCGGCCGTTCCGGCCAATGGATCACCCACATTAACTAATTCACTGAATCCTTCCACAAGAGGAATTCCAGCCGGATGATAACGGGGTAATTCCGGTGAAGTTGATTGCCCTTTCTCTGCCATATAGCGAAGCGCTGAAATAGGACGGGTGTAATCATAGAACCCTTTAATACTCCAGGCAGAAATAGCAGCATCATGTAATGCACCTCCTAAAGCAAAATAAGATTTGGTATCCCATTCCAAAGCAGAAAGTTTGGGACCGGTTCCTTCAAGCTTTCGCTGAAATACTGGGTTATAGCTTACATAATTCAAAATAGTAAACCAATGGCCTGGTGGAGTCTCTGATCGGGGTCCA
Organism: uncultured Roseivirgaceae bacterium; assembly: GCA_964597075.1. Taxonomy (GTDB): domain Bacteria; phylum Bacteroidota; class Bacteroidia; order Cytophagales; family Cyclobacteriaceae; genus UBA2336. The sequence continues at coordinate 20,783 of CAZQXC010000028.1, forward strand.
TCAGCCCAAAACTCAGCCAACACACGGGTATAGTCACCTCTAGGAACAATTTGTTTCGCGTAAGGTAAATTTGTTTTAGGGTTGATCACATGCCCTATACTTAAATCACCACCATCGAAAAATTTATAATAATTCAAATGCCCTGTAAAGGATGTAGGTATACTTTTCAGATTACCAATCGTTGATGGGGAGATATCTATGTTTACTCCATCTTTTGGATCGAGGTGTGATGACCATGTAGAGACCATCAGAAATGATTTTTGAAACTCTTCAGATTCTGGAGTTTGTTGAAGAGTATCCAACTGAGGTGGTTGACCTGTATCGTGAAAGACCCAATAATCATTTCCCCCTCTTTTAACTATAGATAAATCTTCATCCTTTAAAGCGAATGGGATAACCTTTCCCCACTCAGGACTTAGAAATGGTGGCATGCTTCCTAACTCAATGCCATTTTGATCAATAAACGTTTGCAACTGCAACGGTTGCCAGCGATTAGGATAACGTTGTGAAGGATTTCCAGGTAGCTCCGGGCGAAGTGGTGCATTTACAGGTTTGTAATACAGGTTAGCATAGTCATTTTCCTCGTTGGATCCATCCTGGTGTGCCCATTTAATCACCTGCTCAGCAATATAATTTCCGAGCGCTGCGGGTGACCCTGTACTGTAATCGTTAGAAGTAAATGCTTCATTGTAACCCAAAGTCAGGAAAAGTTTTGAAGTAAGCCCTAGTGTTACATCTGCTCCAGGAGAATTTTTAAATCGGTGCCTGATCAGGCGGTAAGCTGCGTAGCTTATAGCTTCCTGAAGCACTAATTCTCGGTCCCCCACCACACTAAATCCCTCAAAAGGAATGAACACGTTGCCTACCTGATTACCTAAATAATATTGACCTTTAGGATGCTCAATAGCAGCCCATGCATCATACATGGCGGCTGAAATATGGAATAAATTTCGAGCATGGACGGTTGGTCGCGCAGCATCGTTTCGGATGGCATCCAATAATGCTTCATTCCATAATCTGGCAATAGAAATATCAGCTAAATCAAGATTTTGATCATCCGGAATATTATCGAATACCGGCAAGGTACTTTGCTTGCTTAAAGATTGCAGGTAGGCCGTTGCATTAAAATCGGTGGGTAATTCAGACTGAACAATCAAATGGCGCTTGTTAATGGCAATGTTCTTGTGAATTTCCATCTGGCCATCAGGCCAGACAATTTTTACTGAATCGATAACGGATGCAGCACCAATACCTAATGTAACGGTGTAACTGTTTTGCGAAAACCATCCGGAACCAACGGAAATATCTTTCATGAACGTGTTTCCGCCACTAAATAAAATTACGCGAGATCCTATTGCAAACTTATTGCTGGTGTTACCAACTAAGGTTAATGCTATCCAATTATTAGATGAAGCATGAATATTGCGGAATAACCTTATTCCCGGTTGATTATTATTTACAAGCACTAAATCAATTCTACCATCGCCATCAAAATCTCCTGTAGCACAACCA
>CAZQXC010000029.1:0-22140 GCA_964597075.1 uncultured Roseivirgaceae bacterium
GGAAGAATAAATCCCTTAACTCCTTCATTGCGTGCTTGAATGGCAATGGGTAGTACACCTTTAATCGGGCGAAGTGTTCCATCCAGTGCCAACTCCCCCATGATTACAAATTCTTCCAGCTTTTCGGTTTGAATCTGACCAGAAGCCTTTAACACACATAGGGCAATAGGTAGATCATACGCTGAGCCTTCTTTTCGAATATCGGCTGGCGCCAGGTTCACCACGGTTTTCTCGCGGGGCATGAAATAGCCAAACTGCTTTACGGATGATTCAATTCGGTGTTCGCTTTCTTTGATAGCACTATCAGGCAAACCACTCATCCAAAAGCGAGTTCCTTGCCCTACATTAACTTCTACGGTAATCGTTCGGGCATCTACACCAAACACCGCACAGCCGTAGGTTTTTGCAAGCATACTACACGTGCTTTTCGAGAAGAACGATTAAAACGTGAACAATCTTATAATGAATTTCATGAATACGATCGGCAAACCCGAAATGGGCAACCCGTATTTCCACATCAGCATGCGTTGCTAACTTGCCACCATTCTTTCCGGTTAGTGCAATAACTTTCATTCCTTTGGCTCTTGCCGATTGGGCCGCCTGAATAACATTTGCGGAGTTACCGCTGGTACTTACGGCCAACAGAATATCATTGGGTTGTCCGATAGCATCAATAAAGCGGGAAAAAATAAAATCATACCCGTACTCATTCCCCACGCACGACATGTGACCGGGGTCAGAAATGGATAACGCGGGAATAGGATTTCTGTTTTCACGATAACGACCCGTGAGTTCTTCAGCAAAGTGCATAGCCACACAATGCGAACCCCCGTTACCACAAGCAATAATTTTTCCTCCTTTGTTAACTGCCTCAATCATGAGTTGAGCAGCCTCATCAATTTTGAGGTAATTAGAAGGTTCATTTAAAAAGTTATCGAGTACGGTTGCAGATTGTTGCAATTCCGTAGTAATAATATGACGATTGTCCATTTTAGTTCGTTGGATTTTGTGGTAAAGGCTTGTTCTTCGCTTGTTCCTGCAAGTCGTATAATTTAGCCTTCAGATTATTTAGTTCAGTGGTAAGTGCATCCTTCTCCAGATGATTTCTACGGTTGTCACGATAATGCAGTATTACGTTTGCCACCATAAGTATCAACAGCATGAGCGATCCGTATTTCAGCATCCAGATTTTTCCCTGCATCTGAAAAAGAAACTGGACGTTTTCCTTTTGACCGTCCATGTACAGGCTAAAGAAAAAAATAAACAGGTGAAGCGCCCCGAATACGGAGTAAAAGATGAGACGGTTCCTTTTCATCATGGTCTTTTTGGATTGAATGACAAACTTAGCCTTTTAAGTAAAACCAAAAAATACAAAATCACCCGAAAACTTGCACAAAAAGCACAATTTCAGGCCTTTTGAATTTCACTAAGCTTTTTATAAAGCCCATTTTGCCGCACCAAATCATCATGCGTGCCACGCTCTACAATCTGCCCGTCCTGTAGCACAATAATTTCATCGGCATGTTGTATAGTACTAAGCCTGTGAGCAATTACGATGGAGGTCCGGTTTTTCATCAGGTTGGTGAGAGCGTCCTGCACCAATCTTTCTGATTCTGAATCAAGGGCCGAAGTGGCTTCATCCAAAATAAGTATCGGTGGATTTTTTAAAACCGCGCGCGCAATAGCCAGTCGCTGGCGTTGCCCACCTGAAAGTTTTGACCCTCGGTCACCAATAAAGGTATCATACCCGGCTTCCGATTGCATGATGAAGTCGTGCGCATTTGCCACTTTTGCAGCATGTACAACATCTTCTTCCTTCACATTGGCCATTCCAAAGGCAATGTTATTAAAAATAGTGTCGTTGAACAGAATTGACTCCTGAGTTACTACACCCATTACAGCACGCAGTGAATCAAGTTTATAATCAGTTAATGAGATTCCATCTAGCAAAACCTGACCTTGTGCAGGGTCATAAAAACGCGGAACTAAATCCGCCAATGTTGATTTTCCTCCACCTGAAGGACCAACCAGTGCTATAGTTTTGCCGCGTTCAATTTTCAGGTTAATATTCTTCAGTACAGCCTCCTTGTCATACGAAAAGCTCACCCCCCTGAATTCAATGCTCTCCTTAAACTTATCCAGGATGGTTGCGCCTGGCTTATCCTGAATAACCGGCTCTACATCCACTACACTAAAAATGCGCTGTGCAGCCACCGTGCCTTTTTGCAAAGATGTGATCCCATTAGAGAAACTTTTTGCAGGCTGAATCATAGAGGCATAAAAAGCAAGGAAACCCATAAACATTTCTGGGCGCAATTCCTGATCGCCACTCATAACAAGTTGGCCACCATAGTACAGAATCAATGCTACAATTATTACTCCAAGGAATTCAGAAACGGGTGATGATAATTCGTTTTTGCGAGCAATAGAAAGATTCACCTTCCGGTGATACGAAGTTTCATTCTCCATTTTATCCAGAATAAAATTGCGTGCATTGAAGGCCTTAATTACACGCATACCACCAAAGGTTTCGTCCAGAATATTAACTATGCGTCCCATTGCCTCCTGGCTTTGTTTAGCTTTGCGTTTTAATCGTTTTATAATTTCCGCTACAATACCTCCGGTAACAGGCAGCAGAATGAGTGTAAATAGGGTAAGCTTCACCGATATCGTAAAGAGAACTCCAAGGTAAACGATGATGGTAATTGGCTCTTTTAACACCGACTTTAAACTGTTCACTACTGAATTTTCAACCTCACCAATATCGTTCGTAAACCGGGAAATCAAATCACCTTTCCGATTGCTGTGAAAATATCCGATGTGTAATCGGGTAACATTGGAGAATATATCCATGCGCATGTTTTTCACGATATCCACCTTGATTCGCGATGCAGCCATTCGTTCCGCATAACGAAAAAGGTTGGCTAGTAAAACACACAACACAATAGATATACAAACAAAAAGCAAGGCATCAACGCGTCCATGATCTACAATTATCTGTATGAAATGATAACGAAAATATCCCTTCACAAAATCAAGAGTAAAGGCAAAATCAGGCAGTGCAGGAATAACTGCACCGCTTTGGTCATCAAACAACACTTCCATCATAGGCATAATCAAGCCCAGGTAGGCGGCACTGAATAAAACACCTATCGTGGAAAAAACAAAAAACTGAATTAACCGTGGAGTCAGGTTAGGGGCATACTTTAAAATACGGAAGTAGGTATTCATGAACAGTTAAAATTCATACAAACGCTGTGCGATATTCCAGCGTAAAGCTAATGAAGTTATAGTTGACTTGTTATTGAAAGATGAAACCGCACTTTCGCTGTTACGGATGATGGCGGTTGCATCAATAAACAGGTTATGTTTCAATTGCCAGCTGGCAGTCACACTCAACATGGTTATGGTGTTGTTTACGCCTTGTCCAATGGTGTTACCAAAGTTCGAATCAGTTAAGTATGTTTTGCGATAACTATTATTCTTCATGATGTCACTACCGAAATTAAATTCTGTTGTATCCCTGCCAATTTGCATCGTTATCGCTTTGGCTACCAGATTAAGCTTAGGCAGGGGTTGATACCGTATAATCCCAATAAACTCTTTGAAATTGGCACCTAACGGATGTGCAATAGCTTGATCAAAATTGGAATAACTTCCGGATTTCGTATTGTGGGAATAGGTGTAAGGCCTGACTATATTGGTCTCTGCCTGAAAATCAAGATTGGATATCCCAAACGCATCGATATATTTTGCTCCCGCTTGTATTCCAAATTTATTAGCCCACCAGCCGCCTTCCTTTATAAATTCCAATAAGAACTCATCCAACACAAATTGTCCGTAAAACTGAACATTTTTGAATGCATTCCATTTAAAGTCGGCACCCAGAAGTACATTGTCCGTGCTGCCATTTTGTTGTTCAATCGCCCGGAAAAAGATTACCGGATTGAGATAATCCAATCGAAAACCATTACTGCCATCCTCATTTTCGGAACCAAACACTACTGACTCAAACAAGCCAAGGTTAAACTTTTTACCGATGTTGATACTGAAGTGATGAACCGCCACAAATTTTTCCGGATAGCCATTCTTCGAACCTTGTGATCCACTTGAAGTGCCTCGTACATCACCCGTAAATTTATTGAGTAAAAAAAAGTAGTTGAGTTTCCACACCTTAACATTTCCCTTCAGAAACAAGGCTGGTGGTGAGTGATCTGAAAAAATAAGTGAACGCTGGCCGTTACCTATAAAAAACCGATCATGGCCAAATTGCAAATTGATGTGCTTTGTAGCTTCGAATGTTATGTAACCGCGCGCCTGAAAAAAATCATACCCCTGATCTCCCTTAAAGGTTTTCCAGAACCCTTCATGAGGAATTACAGGGTAGTACCCCAAGGTACTATCATTGGTAATCGTTTGAGCTATGTAGTTCGGTAGTCTGAACTGGTTTTCAGTCAAAAAAGTGTAAAACCCAACTTTTTTATCAATCATACCGCGTACTTCCACACCTCTCGAATTCACAAACAGCATATCGTCAGCTTGCGTATCCGCACTGGCCCCGAGGTAAAGCACCGGGTTCAGGTGCAAATCGATATCCGGTAGATCGACAAATACCAAGTCTGATTTTCTTTTGTAGAAATGCCTCAGAAAGGGCTTTCGGCTGTCCATGGTTTCTGGTCTGGCCCATTCCCAGTTATCATTATTAAAATACGTCAGGTTAAAATTATCAGCATCGGAAGTGACTGTGTTCAGGGTTTTTGCTGAATCCAGAAAAGAAACTATATCGGCACGCTTATAGGGCTTTACAGAAGTAAAAAGCTGGGGCAACGTGCCACCGGTTTTGATTTCATAACGATCAATCCAGTGGTAATAGGTTTCATTTAACGGGGCATAATTGCTTTGGGCCATAAGGCTTATCGGCCCAAGCGCGAATAAAATTGAAAGGACTTTCCTCATGCCATATTTAGTTCTGGGCAAAATACGTAGGTTCAGTCTATAGCCAAAATTCACGATTCCCCTCTTGAATTTACCTGTCTGCTTATTATCTTTGCAGTCCCTTTATAAAAAAACACAGATTAAAGGCCAAAAACGATGAAAAAGGATATTCACCCTGATTACAAAGAAGTAGTTTTCCACGATACTTCAAGCGATTTTAAGTTTAAAACCCGCTCTACCGTAAAATCAAAGGAAACCATAAAGTGGGAGGACGGCAAAGAGTACCCTTTGGTTAAAGTGGAAGTTAGCTCTGCTTCGCACCCCTTCTTTACCGGCAAGAAGCTGTTTGTTGACACTGCAGGCCGTGTAGAGAAATTCAAGAAAAAATACGACAAGAAATCTTAGTACTTCTTCTTATATGAATGAAACCCTGACGGTCCCGTCAGGGTTTTTTTATGTCCGAATTCATATGGATAATCATTAAAGTCTAACTTTACCCCATGAATATTGTCTTGTTTGATGAGCCCGCCACACGCCTTCAACTGCTACCCTTTACATTTACAAGGCCAATAGCAAAAATCCGTGTTGGCATATTAACAATTGATGAGAAATGGGAGAAATGGCTCAGCAGTAAAGTATCCTTCCTCACGGAAGGTTATCTGTCAACAACATTCGCTGCATTTCGGGCCTCAGATAATTTACTCATCAATGGCGCACTTTGCCCGGATGAAAAATTAGTTAATGCCGTCAAAAAACTAGCTAACGGTGCCGGGCTTATCAAGAATGGTGTGCGTTTAGCCCTTCGTACCGACAACATAAATCTGGATCAATTCGAACAGACTGATCTTATGGAGTATGATGGAGAGGTTGTGCTTATCGATCAGGTTTGGAAAATATTTCAACTTAATGCAGCACAATTGAGACTGGACTTTACGTTGATTACTGCCGGCAGAAAATCACAAGGCATTCAGGATAAACACACCATTGTTTATAATGAAGAAAATATTTTTGTTGAGGAGGGTGTAAAAATCAAAGCTGCCGTTTTAAATGCAGAAAATGGACCAATTTATTTGGGTAAAAATTCTGTCGTTCAGGAAGGTGCCCTCATTAAAGGACCTTTTGCCCTCTGTGAAGAATCGCACGTAAACATGGGCGGAAAGATGCGGGGCGATTCAACTATTGGACCACACTCAAAAGTTGGAGGAGAAATAAGTAACTCGGTAATTTTTGGTTACAGTAATAAAGCACACGATGGCTTTTTAGGAAACAGCGTATTGGGCGAGTGGTGTAACCTGGGGGCCGACACCAATACCTCCAACCTCAAAAACAATTACGAGAACGTAAAAATCTGGAGTTATGCCAAAGGTGGGTTTGCCGATACCGGTTTGCAGTTTTGCGGACTGATGATGGGCGACCATAGTAAATGCGGTATTAACACCATGTTTAATACAGGAACTGTGGTGGGTGTTTCTGCGAATATTTTTGGCGATGGATTTCCGCGCACGTTTATTCCTTCGTTTGCGTGGGGTGGTGCCAGTGGGTTCTCAACCTTTCAGCTTAACAAAGCCTTTGATTCTGCCACTAAAGTAATGGCCAGACGAAATATGTACCTGGATGAAGCGGAAAAGAACTTATTGAAACATATTTTTGAATTAACAGCAGATAACAGGATTTGGGAGAAGAAGTGATATGAAGTTTAGCGCTGTTCCAGGTTTATCATCGGTTAAAACCTTACTTGTTGAATCGGTAAGAAACGGGCATGCTGCACACGCCCAACTTTTTGCCGGTCCGGAAGGCGCCCTGAATCTTCCGCTCGCCTTGGCCTATGCCGCCTATCTGCATTGTGAACAAAAAGGAGATGATGCCTGTGGTACGTGTTCAGCGTGTAGCAAAAGTCTGAAATACATCCATCCGGACACGCACTTTGTCTTTCCATTAAACAATATTAAAAACGACAAGGACGAAGAGCGTTTCAAATCTGAAATCTTAAAATCCTGGCGCTCCTTTTTGTTAGATCAGCCGTTCGGTAACCTTACCGACTGGATTGGTTCCTATGGAGGTGAGAATAAACAAGCATTCATTTCGCGTGATGAAAGCAGGGAAATCATAAAAACACTTTCGCTAAAACCCTTTGAAAGTCCTGTGAAGGTTATGATTATTTGGCAACCCGAATTGATGCACCCCTCAGCCGCCAATGGTATTTTAAAAATTCTGGAAGAACCTGCACCACATACCTATTTCATTTTAGTAACCAACGCAGCCGATCAGCTTCTGCCCACCATTATCTCCAGGACACAAATAATGACCGTGCCGCTTTTACAGGATGATGAGGTACAATCGTATTTAAATAGTGTTTCCGCTGAACCTAAAAAGGTAGCCCATGTTACCCAATTGGCTGAAGGGAATTTAAACCTGGCACTCAGGCTAATCGACAATGAAGAAGATGACCATGCCCAACGCTTTGCCGAGTGGATGCGCGCCTGTTTCAAAAAGAATTTTTCAAGCCTTGTAGCGTTAGCCGATGAATATCACAGTCTCGATAAACTGGCTCAACGAAACATCATGCACTACAGCATAGCTATGATTCGGGAGGTGCTGCTTCAAAAATCAGGTGCAACAAGTATTCAGCGTTCGCAAGGTGAGGAAAGAAAATTCATTCAGGACTTCGGTAAAGTTATGGACGTGAAGAAAATAGAACATGCTTATCGGATATTAAACGATGCCAGCTACCACCTGGAGCGAAACGGCAGCGCCAAAATGATTTTTATGGACCTTTCACTTCAACTCGCCCGTGTGATTAATCCTTAATGTGAGATTCCTAATGTTGAAAATATTTACTTTTGAAACTTATTTAACTAATCATGTTTGTATGAACCGTATACTTACTTCTTTTCTTATCCTATCGCTTATTGTTACCAGTTGTGCCCAAAAGAAAAATCACGACTACATCATTACTATCAAAACCAATTATGGTGACATGGTGGCTATTCTTTATGATGAAACCCCAAAGCACAAGCAAAATTTTGTAAAACTGGTTAAAGAGAAATATTACGATAGCCTTCTATTTCACCGGGTTATTGAAGAGTTTATGATTCAAGGCGGTGATCCTAACTCCAAAAAGGCACAACCCGGTCAAGCCCTAGGAAATGGTGGGCCCGGCTATACCGTAGAGGCCGAATTCAATCCAACATATTTCCACGAAAAAGGGGCTTTCTCTGCAGCCCGGTTAGGCGATCAGGCCAATCCAACCAAAGCCAGTAGTGGAAGTCAATTTTATATCGTTCAAGGTAAGAAGTATTCAGATGAAGAAATTACTCAACTGGAACAAAACATCCAGTACGGAAGGAAAAACCAATACCTGCGGGATGTTCTGGGATTACCGGAATGTGCCGATATCCGGGAAACGGTTATGGAGAAACAGCGCGAAGGCAATAGCCTGTGGCTACAGTCCTTTTTCGAACAATCTGATACCCTCATACAGCAATTCAAAAAAGAGTACAAGCCATTTTCCTTTTCAGCAGAACAAAAGGCACGGTATAGGGAAGTTGGAGGAGCGCCACACCTGGATGGTGATTACACCGTATTTGGTAAAGTAATTAAAGGTCTGGAGGTGATTGACAAAATTGCAGCCGTACAAAAAGGCCCGGGCGATCGCCCGGTTGAAGATGTACGTATGTTTGTGACTGTAGAAGAAATGTCAAAAAGTAAAATTGAAAAGACATACGGTTATAAATTTCCAGATACCAACTAGTGATTTTTGAAAACTGATCTATGAAAATCCTTATTACCGGGGCTAATGGTTTGCTTGGACAAAAACTAATAGCGCTGCTTTCGCAGGATAATGCTGTACACCTGATTGCAACAGCCCACAAGCCATTGGTTACACCCCTTACCCGAGGCGATTTTTATGAGGTAGACATCAGCAAACGCGAACAACTTGAAAAAGTAGTTTTTCAAACACAGCCTAACGTAATCATTAACACTGCAGCCATGACCAACGTTGATCGTTGTGAAACCGAGCGTGATGCTTGTTGGCTGGCAAACGTAACAGCGGTACAATACCTGGTAGATGTTTGCAAAGCGCACAACATTCACCTTATTCATCTTTCAACCGATTTTATTTTTGATGGCAGCGAAGGACCACTTGATGAAACTGCTATTCCTGATCCTGTTAATTACTATGGAGAAAGTAAACTGGCTGCTGAAAAATTAGTACAGCAAAGTACGATTTCATGGTGCATAATCCGTACCGTATTGGTGTATGGTGTCTCAACGGACATGAGCCGCTCTAACATTGTGTTGTGGGTAAAGAAAAGTCTGGAAGAAGGAAAAAACATTCAGGTTGTAAATGATCAATACCGTACCCCTACGCTGGCTGAAGATTTAGCCATGGGGTGTTTTCTGGCGGCAAAGAAAAAAGCAACGGGTATTTTTCATGTTTCGGGAAAGGATTTTCTCACACCTTATGATATCGCCATAAAAACTGCTTCATTTTTTAAGCTGGATCAAACCTTAATTAAGCCCACCGACTCCACTCAGTTTAAACAGCCCGCCACACGGCCGTTGAGAACAGGATTTGTAATTGATAAAGCACGTAAGGAATTAGCGTATGCACCACATAGTTTTACAGAAGGACTAAAAGTACTTAGCACCCAGTTAACTTCGGTATAATACAGTTTTGTATTGTCGGTTAATTTTATCAATCTTACCCGCTAAAATTAACCATTCCTTAATCTACATAATATGTCAATTCAAGCATCTGAAAGTCGTGGCCAGTGGGGCTCAAAATTTGGATTTATTATGGCGGCAGCAGGTTCTGCTGTCGGCCTGGGTAACATCTGGCGCTTTCCCTATATCACAGGACAAAATGGAGGGGGGGCGTTTGTTTTAGTATACATTTTCTGTGTGTTGTTGATTGGCGTTCCGCTTTTATTTACAGAAATGGGGCTTGGCCGTTTTACCAAAAAAGGCACTATTGGTGCATTTAAAGATACCGGTGCAGGGCCGTTCTGGATGGGACTGGGTGCAGTACTTGCATTAATGGTCAGCTTTTTTGTGCTTTCATATTATGGTGTTATTGCCGGATGGACTATCGGGTATGTGTTTAAAACACTTTCCGGATCAACAGAATCGTTTGCTGATTTTGCAGCCAATCCAATGTATACTATACCCTTACTTGGAGTATTTATTCTAGCCACTATTTTGATTGTTTTAGGCGGTGTTTCCGGTGGCATTGAAAAGGCAGCCAAAATTTTAATGCCCATTCTTTTTATTTTGGTCTTTCTGGTGGCTATCCGAAGCCTTACACTCGATGGTGCCATGGCCGGTGTGGAGTTTTACCTGAAACCTGATTTTAGTAAAATCACAGCAAACAGTATCCTCGCTGCTCTCGGTCAGGCGTTTTTCTCCATGAGCATTGGCTGGGGAATTATGATCACCTATGGCTCCTACTTATCAAAAGAATCAAACCTGGTCAATAGTGCTATCTGGGTTGGGTTTATGGATTCTGCCATTGCGCTATTGGCAGGCTTAATGATCTTCCCTGCGGTATTTGCATTTGGAAAATCACCCGAAGCAGGTCCGACACTGGTATTCCAGGTTCTGCCTGAAATTTTCAGTTCAATGCCAGGTGGCTCCATCATTGGTGCCTTGTTCTTTCTATTATTAACCGTTGCTGCACTTACATCCTCTATTTCCATGCTGGAAGTGCCTGCGTCTTACTTTATTGATGAGAAGAAATGGAGTCGTAAAAAGACTGCCTGGACATTAGGAATTCTTGTTTTTATTGTGGGCGTACCATCTGCATTATCTTCCGGAGGAGCTGAATTATTTACCGATATTCATTTGCGAATTTTTGGCAATTCAATAAACGGCTTTATGGATTACTTCTTTGGAACCTTCTTTATTGTTGTGGTTGCCTTAGTGACCTGCGTTTATGTTGCCTGGAAAATGCCCATTGAAAATATTGTAAATGAGTTGGACAAAGGATCTCCTGAATTCAAAGCTGGTAGTTTTGCCTCGAATACATTTGTTTTCTTTATCCGTTACGTGTGTCCTTTGGTAATTCTTGCGGTATTACTAAACATGATGGGTGTATTTGGAGTATTTGCAGGAGCCTGATACCACTTACTTCTCAAACAACTCTCCAATGGGATGCCCCGTGCTTCCGTTGGGGAGTTTTATTTTTAGAAGCATAGATAATGTAGGTGCAATATCGGTTATGGCATAATACTGAACGGAAGCACCTTGCTTCACACCTTTACCATAAAAAATAATAGGAACGTGTGTATCATACGTGTAAGGTGAACCATGAGTTGTTCCTTGTATCCGGCCGCTTTCAAACCAACCGGGTTCTAAAATCACGGTCATGTCGCCACTGCGCTTAGGATGATATCCGCGAATAGCCATTCCTTTCAATCCGCCTTCATTAAAATCGCCCTGACGCAATAAACTCTTGGGGTATACATTGGCAATACCGTTCTGTTGCATTAAATACGTAGAAATCAGTTCTGATGCCAACAACAAATCAATGCCCCCCGATCGCGGATCAGCACTGAAACCTTCATGATTCAGATGAATCTGTTCGCCTGAAATAGCTTTGATAATTTTCCGGTCGGGATAATAGGTGTTTAGAAATTCACCCAAACCGGCTGAAAGATGACTGCTGCGCAAAATGCCAGCGGGTACTTTATTATCCACGAGATATTGAGGTACTTCAGCCACGGCATGATCGGCTGTTAGGAATACAAGATAGTTTCCTTCACCCACTACCTGATCAAGTTTTTTCAACAGGTCTTCTATGTTTTTATCCAGTCGCAAATAAACATCCTGCAACTCAATAGCATTTGGACCAACACGGTGGCCGATAATATCAGGTGCCGAGTAGGATACGGACAAAAAATCTGTCCATTGATCTGCCCCAAGTTTTTCTCCATCAATTGTTGCTTTAGCCAGTTCGGTTAAATGATCATTTGAAAAAGGAGTCTGGGAAAGTAATTCAAAATTTCCATTTGTCTTGCGCAGCGTAGCCAAGTCGTAAGGAAAGGTAGATTTATTATCGCCCGCCAGTTTTGCTTCGTAAGGACTAACATCAGCGCCACTGGCATTATATTGATTAATGGGCAATAGTGTATTCCACGTACTGGAAAGATATTTATCGGCCAATTGCATGCCGTTAAACCTCTCCATCCAGGCAGGAAGTTTCTCCATATAATATGTACTGGTAATGAAACGACCGGTTTTACCATCATACCAGTAGGCGGCATCGCCCATATGCCCCGCTGGTAATATAGCACTGCGGTCCTTAATTGAAATACCGATAACTTTCGCGTGCTTTTGAGTTCCTAATTTCAACTCATCCGTAATGGTAGTAGTTAGCATGCGGTGAGGTGACATTTTTCCATTACTCTCCGAAGTACCCCCTACCGCTTGATACGAATCATCGCCAACACAATACACAGTTTTTTCGATGGCCTTGTCATACCAATCATTACCAATAACACCGTGAATAGCCGGGGTTGTGCCCGTAAAGATCGAGGCATGGCCAGCCCCGGTATACGTGGGTACATAATTATAATGAGCATGCTCCAGCATAAAGCCCTTGTTAATCAATCGTTTAAAGCCACCGACTCCATACGTTGAATAGTAGCGATAAATGTATTCCTGACGCATTTGATCAATGGTAATGCCGACCACCAGCTTGGGACGATCAATATTATTTAGCTGAGCGACAGCCTGAAAAACAGAAACCAGGAATAGAATTGAAGCAAATATTCTCATACGGTAAGATTAAGGTGCAATATACAATTTTAAAAAAGTTCAATAGAAGCAACTACGCGAAACTACTTCAACCGACAAAAACTATATTTAGCAACCTATAGCCGTTTAAAAAAAAATCTATTATCCCTATGTTAATTTTAAATTACTTTAGTTCAAGATAAACCCTAATGCAAATGAAAAACCTATACCTGCTTATCCTCTTTGTACTGGCCTGTGGCTTTCTGACTGCGCAACGAGTACTCGAAGGCGAAACGGCCATTACCTCTAATCATACCGTTACTATAAAAGGTAAGCTCGTGCCTTATACGGCAACCGCTGGTACTCAGCCGGTTTGGAATGTAGAAGGAAAACCCATTGCTTCACTATTTTATACCTATTATGAACGCACAGACGTTAAAGACAAAGCCTCAAGGCCGTTAATATTCTCCTATAATGGTGGCCCGGGTTCAGCATCGGTATGGATGCATGTAGCGTACACAGGACCCCGTATTCTTGAAATTGATAAAGAAGGCTATCCTGTTCAACCGTATGGCGTAAAGGAAAATCCGCACAGCGTGCTGGACGTTGCCGACATTGTATTTATCGATCCGGTGAATACAGGTTACTCCAGAATTTTAGATAAAGATGCCAAGCGTGAAGAATTTTTTGGGGTGAATGCCGACATCAAATACCTGGCAGAATGGATGACTACTTTTGTTTCGCGTAGAAACCGGTGGCAATCGCCCAAGTACTTAATTGGCGAAAGCTATGGTACAACACGCGTTTCTGGACTTGCTCTTGAATTGCAAAATGCACAGTGGATGTATTTGAATGGAGTTATCCTGGTTTCTCCAACGGGATTAGGCATTAACCGTGGCGATCAGATTGAAGCAGCCAACCGGCTTCCATACTTCACTGCTGCAGCCTGGTATCAAAAAGCATTGCCCCAGGAATTACAACGAAGGGATTTAACCGAACTATTACCGGAAGTAGAAGAATACACCCTTAACGAAGTGATACCTGCCATTGCACGCGGTGGATTTTTGGATGATACCAAGCGGAAACAAGTGGCCACCAAAATGGCATACTACTCTGGTCTTTCAGATAAAGTGATCCTCCAACATAATCTGGATGTTCCCACTTCCTTCTTCTGGAAAGAATTACTACGTGATAAAGGATATACTATTGGCCGACTTGATTCACGCTACCTCGGTATCGATCGTAAGGATGCGGGCGAACGCCCCGATTACAACTCGGAGTTAACGTCATGGCTTCATTCCTTCACTCCGGCCATCAACTATTACCTGCGCGAAGTTTTGAAATACAAAACCGATGTGAAGTACAACATGTTTGGCCCGGTGCATCCATGGGATCGCAGCAACGACAACACTGGCGTAAATCTTCGCCAGGCCATGGCGGCTAACCCGTATTTAAATGTGATGTTCCAATGCGGATATTTTGATGGCGCTACCACCTACTTTGAAGCGAAGTACACCATGTGGCAGCTCGATCCCAGTGGCAAGTTGAAAGATCGCCTTCGGTTTGAAGGCTACCGCAGCGGGCACATGATGTACCTGCGTGAAGAAGATCTGGCTACCTCCAATGAACACATTCGTGATTTCATTTTAAAATCAACACCGAAGAGGGGTCAACCAGCGAAATACTAAATGAGTGGTGTGGATGACCTGTACCTCAAGGTGCAGGACATCTACTTTTTTAAAGCCTGTGGTATTTGAACGATAAAGCGACTGTAGGCTCCCACTTTCGAATCTACAGATACGCTACCTTTCATAGGCCGTAAGCAACGGCTTAATATATATAACCCCAGGCCATTACCGCGCGATTGCTCCGTTCCCTTAAAAAACATATTGAAGATATTCGGCCTTACACTATCGTCAATACCTATACCATTATCTTCCACTATAATTTCAATTCGCTCATTGACCAGAGACAAGCTCACGACTAAGCGGTGCTCATCCGTAGCTCTCAATGATCCAAAAAATAGTGCATTATCCACCATATTGGTAATGACAACCTCCAATAGATGGGGATAGGTTTTAATAGAAATCAAATCCTGACAGGAAAAAAGCACCTGAAAGTTATTTCGCTTAATGTCGGTTGTAAACTTTTTTAGTACCCGCTCCGCCATTTCCTTCAAATTAACCTCACCATAATCACTGGGTTGATTAATTTCGCTGATTACGTTTAAACTAATAAGAAGCCGATCCATCCGGGCATTGGAATCTAAAATTTTTCCAAGCAGTTCTTCTTTGGGGATATGATCAGCCAAGCTGCATAATCCATAAATGGACGCTACGGGTGTTCGCAAATCGTGCGAGGCCTTGTACAAAAAGGTATCAAGTTCGGAATTTGCTTCCCGAAGCATTTTGGTACGTTGGGATACTATGTTTTCAAGATTAGCATTGATCATGCGAATTTCATTGTTCGCAACGGTTAATTTTTTCTTTTGGCTGCGAAGTCGGGCACTAAGCCGTACCAGTAAAAGAATCAAGATACTGAACAGGGTTACCACCCCAAGGGCAACCAGTATACGCTGCCTGAATTCCCGTTGCTCCTGTAACCGCAGCGCCTCGCTTTCTGTTAACCGTGTCTCCAACGTGCTGATGTCAAAATACTTTTCCTTAAGTTCATCCAGAATTCTCTTGAATTCGCTTTGGTTGGTGGTAAAGCGACTATCGTTTTCTTGTATTATCCTTTCCAGGATGGCAATTTCACTCAATAGTTTTTCCCGGGATTCTGGATCAAGATCGGCCAAGCCTGTTGAAAATTTTCTGTTTAGCGTACCAATTTGTAACTCAAATTCAGCGCGTTGATTTTCCAACTCCTGACTTTCACGGTTTGCCTGTTCAATCAATAATCGTAAATCCTCTGATACCTCAGAGGTGTCACTTATATAAACCTGTGCAGATCGTTCGGCACGTAAGGATTCTTGCATGGCACGCAACAAGGTATTGAAGCGTCCATCAACAACCCGTCTGTCTTCCTCAGGCAGATCATTCAAAGGGACATCCCGAATAACCTGGTAGAAGGAACTCAAACTTTTTGCAGTATCTAACTGGTTTAACACTAGTTGATAGGACGGTTTCGTAGCTTCTGGCGAAGCAACCACTGGTTTACTTTCTTCCTGAACTATTCGGCTAATAATCAGCGTGTAGGTATTATTTTTGGAAACCAGGCTTACGGGTTTGTAGCCAACAACAATAAATTGATCTGTGGAGCCAATCTGCTCATCAAGATCAAGTGGAAGTTCAATTCGACCATTGTCATTGGTCACGACTTTTAATCTTCGAACTCCCGTATAGGTTACTTCGGTTTTTGTTACGGGTTGTTGTTGATCGGTAACAACAAGCACCGGCACTAACCGGTAATTCTTTTTTCGAACCGTAATCTCAAGAATACCTTTGCCAAAATTCCAGGAAGCTGTTTCCAGTCCCTCATTGTTAACCTGAACGGAACGAATGGGGAAGTCTGATTCACTCATCTCAACAAAATCCGAACCGCGTTCACCTGTGTTGACTCTAATAGAATTATTAATCAACAACTCCAGATTTTTGTAAGGCTTTAATTGCTGATCGAAAGTTTTTACCTGTACTCGCTGCTTGGTCTGCGCCATAGCCATGGTTCCAGCTATTACGCAAGCTAAAAAGATCAGTAGCCTATATGCTTTATTCAATATTCTATTGGAGATGCTCACAAGATGCATCAGGTTTAATTAAACACTTAACTCTTAACTGATGTTACACGTATTTTGCCACAAAGACACAAAGAAACCATTGATTTCTATGGTTAGCTGGGCTAAAAGTCTAGTGTCTTGGTGTCCTCGTGGCATCTTTGCACAAAGTCAGTTCTTAAGTGTCTGAAAGATATCCTTAATTATTACAACTTCATGAAGGGTTGCCTCTTTGCGCTGACGGGGAACTTCAAATACCGCCATATTCTCTACGCCATCCTCATCAATTACATAGACACCGTACTT
This sequence comes from uncultured Roseivirgaceae bacterium, assembly GCA_964597075.1. Taxonomy (GTDB): domain Bacteria; phylum Bacteroidota; class Bacteroidia; order Cytophagales; family Cyclobacteriaceae; genus UBA2336. The sequence goes on from CAZQXC010000029.1 coordinate 16,691, forward strand.
ACTGAAATAAGGTATGTTAAGTGAAAATTTGCCATCTGCATCAGATGTAATTTCCTGAACAATAGCTTTACGCACCGTGTCAACTAACCGGATACGCGCATTTTTCATAATACGTACGCTGGAGGAGTCACTCCAGGAATGATCCATTTGCTTGAGCACACCTGCTACCACAAACGGATAGGTTTGCATGTCCATATCAAACTCGTAGACATCATCATCCAAACCACCCGTCCTTCTATTGGAACTTACAAAACCCCGTGAACCTGAAAGATCAGCATAGCTAAAAGCAAAATCATCGTACGGTGAATTAAGAGGGTGCCCCAGGTTTACCGGTTCACTGGTCAGAGAATCGGATAACTCTGTTTTAAAAATATCTAACCCACCAAAGCCCGGATGACCATTTGAAGAAAAATAAAACATACCGTTATGTACATAAGGAGAGACTTCGTTCATCGGTGTGTTGATGGACTCCCCCAGGTTTACCGGTGCGGTCCATTTACCATCTACCCAAACCGATCGATAGAGATCAACTCCTCCCATTCCACCGCTTTTATCGGATGCAAAATAAAGTGTTTTACCCGTGTCATCCACAAAAGGGTCAGCAACGGAACAGGTTGCATCATTGTAGGGAAATGCACCGGTTGATTGCCATTTGCCATCGCGCAACTCGGCAAAAAATATACCTAACATTCTTATTCCTTGAGCATTTTTAGTAGGCAGCGATGCGGTATAAACCATTTTTTTTAGATTGTCATACAGGGTAAATGATCCGACATTTCCATTAATCGGAACAGCATTCGCATAAAGATTTGGATTACCATAAAGCTTACCCCAACCCTCTTGTAAGGTATCGGGTTTTTCCATGGCCTGATAGAGTCTGAAAAAATTTTGGTTAGTGGAGGCATCAAGATTTTTAACCGGCTTATTGGTCTCACGGTTTGACAGAAACAGAACACCACCATCAAACGATACCGCGTTCCATTCAGAGGCTGGCGTATTGATGGATAAAAGCCGGGTAGCAAAGTGAATGGAGTCTTCGTACAGGTAGTGCATGTTGGATATGCGCCAAAGCTTTTTTTGTATCCATTCGTTCTCCGGTTCGGAATCCAAAATCTTTTGATAATTCACTTCAGCCTGTTCATAATTTTTTAAAGAAAGCTGGGCCTCCGCCAGGTTTAAATAATCCTCTCGCTCAAATTGGTCCCCTCGGGAATAAGCCCGCGCATAAGCGTCTGCACATTGTTGATAATCCTTAAGCAGAAAGTAACAACGTCCCATCATCAGGTACGTGTTGCCCGTTCTTTTAGATCGTTCGTATAATTTCAACGCTGAAACAATCTCACCTTTCTCGAAATGTTTATTCGCCAAGGTGCGATCTGATGTAAATACCTGAACAATGGACTGCTGTGCAACTACAGGAACAGACAAGCATAATTCCGCTACCAGCGTCAATCCTAATACACCAAGTAACTTCGTTACTTTCATAGTCGTGGAGATTTAATACCCGACCGTTCATACCGAAAAAGGTATTGCACCATTAACTCATGCGAACCATTATTTAATTGGTTAAGCGAGCCCATCGGGAAATCATACGCATAGCCAAATTGCAATTGCGTGGTTATCCGGGCCTTCAACAAATAGCCCAATGAGGAATCCCATCGGTACAAAACACCTGCGGTAAGAATATCTTTATAAATAAACGTTACAGCCGCATCGGCAGAAAGTGGTAAATCATTAGCATACTTTACAAGGAGAGCCGGCTCAACTTCCCATGCAGGACTTACTGCCATCCGGTATTTTAAGAAAGAAAACAAATTAACGTTTTTAAGATCTATTGATTCAGTCTCATTTAATGATGTTGTTTTCGGCAACAATTCCGGAGCAGATAAGCCCCAATGAAATCTCTTGCTTCGGAAATACAGTCCTGCTCCCACTTCAAAGAAAAGCTCGTTGATTACAGCATTGTTCAATTTCGGATCAGGTGCTGAACCATTTTGTATCGATCCGTAATCCGACCGGATATGAAATGCACCAGCCTGCAGGCCAAACGAAAGAAAGGAATTGCTGGCCACTTTCAGGTGGTATGCGTAACTCCCCTGGATAGTCAAATTTCTATGGATGCCGATTTTATCGTTAACCACTAATAAACCCAGTCCCACTTTTCTTTTTGCTGTAAGGGTATGCAGGGAGAGGGTTTGTGTTGTTGGAGCGCCTTCCAGTCCGCTCCATTGACGCCTGTCGATAACCATAGCACTCAACGCTTCATCAACACCGGCATAAGCCGGATTGATAACCAGCCCACTAAACATGTATTGTGTATAATGAGGATTCTGCTGCGCATTACTCACCCACACACCAGCAAGCATCATGTGAACAACGATGAAATGTTTAATCGATATTTTTCTCAAGATGCTCATTGTACCAGTTCAACAAATCCTTCCCATCTAAACTTTTCATTGCCGGTTGTTGCCTCAATAATATAAAAGTAGGTACCGGTGGGAACCAGCGAATTATTTTTATTCTGTCCGGACCACACTACAGTATCATTATTATAGCCGGAAGCCTGATAGATAACACTCCCCCATCGATCAAATACAGTAACTGAATTAGAGGATGCCCGCTGCAAATTTCTTATCTCCCAGGTGTCATTAACTCCGTCACCATTGGGCGTTATCAACTTAGGAATCTCAACTTCGAAAGAGCCCGGCTGTATGGTAATCGTAAAGGAACATTGCGTTGAATTGCCCAACCCATCGGAAGCTGTATACACAACTTCTGTAGTACCCACACCAAAACTACTTCCCGGCTCATGCGATTGTTCAACGGTAAGCGTACCACATACAATACTAAAAACAGGCTCCTCCCATGTTACCATGGCTTCTCCATTTATTTCCGCGGTGGCGGTTATGTTCTCCGGGCAACCCGTTACTTGCGGTGGATCAGTATACGTAACCACAACATTAAACTGACAGACGGTTTCATTTTCACTTGCATCGATTGCTTTATACGTAACCACTGTTGTGCCGATAGGAAATTCATGTCCAGGATTTATCTCAACCTCAGGATTTGTATCAATATAACCTCTGAAACTTGTTAAACAATTATCGGAAGCCGTGGGCGGTGTCCAGTTTACAACTGCTGCACAGGCTGAACCTGCCGGTACCGTAATGGATGCCGGACAGTTGGCAACTACCGGTGCAGTATTATCCTCTATGGTTACCGTAAACACGCAGGTAGCGGGGTTATCATTGATATCTGTAGCGGTATAGGTAACAGTGGTAGTTCCTAATGAAAATATAGCGCCTGGTGAAATGTTACTGGTAAAACTGGCCACACCACAGTTGTCGGAGGCAGATGGAGGCGTCCACGTTACCGAACGGGAACAACCCGAAACAAGGGGGAGGGTTATGTTAGCAGGACAATTGGTTATTACAGGCAGCGTATTATCCTGAACCGTTACCGTAAATGTACGGTTGGTAACATTGCCTGATCCATCTGTTGCTGTATAAGTGACTACTGTTGTACCTACATTGAATACATGTCCGGGATTATGACTACTCACCAAACTTGAAACACTGCAATTGTCAGAGGCTGTTGGAGGGGTCCACCCAACCACTGCATTACAGTTCGCTCCTGCGGGTACAGTTATATTGTTTAATGTTCCGTTAATTACAGGTGGAATATTGTCGGTGATCGTTACCGTAAAAACACAGGTAGCTGAATTATTGTAGATATCTAATGCTGTATACGTAACCGTAGTCGTGCCCAATGGGAATATGGCGCCCGGAAAAGCCGTGCTGGTAAAACTAGCCACTCCACAGTTGTCGGAAACCGATGGAGACGTCCAGCTAACCGAGCGGGAACATCCTGAAACAAGCGGTTGAGTTATATTGGCAGGACAATTGGTGATTACCGGAGGAATCAAATCCGTGGTACCCGGTGCACAGCAAAGTGCTCCGCCATTTACACTGGTACCAGCCGTAACAGTAAATAGTCCGTAAACACTTTTTACAAATGTTCCCCCGGAGCATGCCGATTGTATTGTGGTGTGGAGAAATCCACCAATGAATATGGAAATAGTTGTTCCGGTAAATTTTTCGTTAGGGTTTGTACCGGTAAAAGAAAATTCCTGTCCTTCAAATAATATATCGTTAAAAACTACCGTACTTCCATCCTCAACGCGTACCGTTACTCCGGATGCGCCAGTATAGCGTAGGGTTAAACTTTTAAGTCCGCCAACACATGCTCCGCAACTTGCCACTGGCGGGCAATCGCAACTTTGACCAAATGAGTAAAAACCCATCAGTACAAAGAGGACAACAAGCACATATTGAACCCTGTCTTTCATGACCATAAAGGCTAAGTCTAATTCCCAGTTAAAAAAATATTCACCAGTCTAAAAAATCACCCTAATCCAGCTAAAAAAGAGTGAGAGGGGCCAGAATCAAGGTTATTGTTATATTTTAAAAGACATTTTGTGTGAAATTTCACAAATTTCAGCGTAAAAGAAAAGGAATATAAGCATAACAAAGAGCATTAGCTGGTTATTTGGGCTGAAATCGATAAAAAACCTATCTGTAACTAAAATCACCAAGGTTTATGACGAACAATTATAGCTTTGAGCTTACTTAATTATTACCCAAGTGAAAACAGTTATTCTAAAATGGTCTATCGGAATTGCCCTGGGGGCAATAGCAGGGTTTTTATATTGGTACTACATCGGTTGTACCAGCGGAAGTTGTGCCATAACTTCTTCGCCTGTTAACAGCACCTTATATGGTGGACTAATGGGTGGATTATTGTTGAATACGTTCGAATCTAAAAAACGGGCCAATGAAACCGGAAAAGCACCTGATTAACAAAAGTGATCCGGCATACGAAGTTATTGGCAACTACATTCATAGTAAAGATAGTGTAGTGGGTATTGATGCACGCCATACGCATATTATTATCATTAATAAGTTACTGGAACTGGAGAAGAAAATTAATGCTATTGAAAAGAAGTTGGACCCTAAAAAGAAATCAAAAATAAAGAAGTGAAAACAGCTCTTTATAAGGTGTTGTTATTTTCCGGTAGTCTGTTAACTCTTTCTTGCAATCAACATAAATCGGAATTAGATACGACAAACTCAATTCCAGATTCAGTTTATCTGAAAAACGGGGACCAACTTGTTTTACAAACTTTCGATACACTCCGCAATTCATTGCTTACTGCCATAGGCGAACAAGGTTTTGCGCATGCCGTTCAATTCTGTAATGAAAAGGCATACCCGCTAACCGGGAGTTATGCATCAGAAGAACTAATCATCCGAAGAGCTTCAACCCGATCCAGAAATCCTTCGAACAAGCCGGATAGCCTGGAGATGACTGTTTTTTCGGAATTCCAATCGAACGGACCAGGCACCAAAATCATCCGAACCAAAGGCGAAGTGCATTATATAAAACCAATT
>CAZQXC010000030.1:0-687 GCA_964597075.1 uncultured Roseivirgaceae bacterium
TATGTGAATCCGGTAAACCCCGATTGGTACAAACAAAACATTCTGGATGACGACAGGCTGGTTCTGGCAGCCCTGGAAAAAAGGGGACTGACTGTTGCGCGCACCAACTGGGATAATCCGGAATACGACTGGTCGCAAACACACTTTGCGATTTTTCGAACCACATGGGATTATTTCGATCGCTTCCGAGAATTCTCCCAATGGCTGGATCGGGTAAACACACAAACACAACTGATTAATCCGCTCTCGTTGGTGCATTGGAATATTGATAAACATTACCTTCGCGATCTGGAACAACGCGGTATTCGCATTCCGCCAACAGTCTTCATTAAACCAGGAGAATCCAGATCACTAACTGAAATTGTAAATCAAACCGGTTGGACGGATTGTATATTAAAACCTGCCATCTCCGGGGCAGCCCGTCATACCTACAGGCTTAATACTTCAACTGTAGCGGATCATGAATTGATCTTTCGGGAACTAATTACAAATGAATCCATGCTCATTCAGGAATTTCAAAACCCAATTTTGGAAAAAGGCGAGGTGGCCTACATGCTCTTTGGTGGAAAATTCAGTCATGCCGTGTTGAAGAAAGCCAGGCCCGGTGACTTCCGGGTACAGGACGACTTTGGCGGAACCGTTCATGAGTATATACCAACCCAAAAAGAAATTGAATTTGCTGAACAG
>CAZQXC010000030.1:697-1225 GCA_964597075.1 uncultured Roseivirgaceae bacterium
GGATGTAATTTGGAATAATCAGAATGAACTTTGTGTTTCTGAGCTTGAGTTAATCGAGCCGGAATTATGGTTCAGAAAGCACCCACCTGCTGCGGAGATGTTTGCAGAGGCGTTAAGTAAATTACTTTAAAGTCAACTGCGTTTTTACTACTTTGGAACTTTCAAAGCATCTTGGTTTAAAGAAAAGAAGACGCATTATATTAGACCAGCATGTGCTCTAGAAACGAACCCAAAACTCAGAGAAGAATAGAGGTTAGCAGATAAAAAAAGCAAATGGGCAGTATCTATCCACGTACACAATCAACAAACTTTATCTAACAAATGAACATCTTACACCAGCAGGTCGGTAGCAAAGGCTCCTTCTATATCGAGGAAAACAACCAACGCTTAGCCGAAATGACCTATACGCTGGCTGGAGAAAAACGGATGATCATCGACCATACAGACTTGTCGGATGCATTGCGCGGCAAGGGTGCCGGCAAACAACTGGTGGATGCTGCTGTTAATCATGCCCGGGCGCAGGGTATT
>CAZQXC010000030.1:1235-21345 GCA_964597075.1 uncultured Roseivirgaceae bacterium
AAATTTTACCACTTTGTCCATTTGCACGATCCATATTTGATAAGGTAAAGGAGTATCAGGATGTATTCGACAACTGAATTGTAAAGTATATGAGCCGAACTATTTTTATGATAACAGCCTTAGTCATGCTGGCCGCTTGTCAGACCCAAAACAGTTCCTTGTTTGAAACGGAATGGAAGTTGAAGACCATTAATGGAAAGGATTATTCTTCCTTCAGCCCTCCCGCCTCCCTCATCTTTACCCAGGAAGAAAATCGGGTTTCTGGTCATGCCGGGTGCAACCGTTTTTTCGGAGGTTATAAGCTAGCGAATGATAACTTGAGCTTTGGCCAACTGGGGGCCACCAAAATGCTCTGTGAAGACAAAATGGAATTAGAAGACAACTACCTGAAAGCGCTGGAACACGTTAAGCGTTATCGCGCCAAAGGAAATTCACTTCAACTGCTTGACGAGGCCACGGTCATTCTCGAATTCACCAAATAATTTACTAATCGGCACTCTGCTTGATTTGTGCTGCACGTGTGCGGTACCAGTTAGCTTCTTCAGGGGGAAGCAATTCACTTAACCGAACATATACATCTGTAATTGCACTGTCGAGACTCAATGTTTCCTGATAAAGATCAATGGCTCTAACGGTTTCTCCTTTGGTGTCGTAGATGTAGGCCAGCATGTGGGTGAGTTGCGAACTCCTGTAATTATTAACATAAGCGCCCTCATAAAAACGTAATGCTGAATCAAGTTTATTTTGCGTATAATAACAATCGCCAATCAGCAACATGGCGTCATAGTACGATGGATCATAGAGTAAAATATTTGTTGTGATCTCTATGGCTTCACGGTAACGCTTTTGCTCATAATAAATCAACCCTTTGTTGTATTGAGCATCGTTATGTCGCGGATTAATGGAGAGAGCTTTGTCATAAAGTGCCTGTGCTTCTGTATACCGATAGGAATTCCAAAAAATATTCGCGCGTTCAACATATAAATCGGGGTTCGTTGGATCTTCTGAAGATGCCAACTCGTAGTAATACGAAGCCGAATCATATTGTTCAGTGTTATAAAAATCGCGGGCACGCAGAAGATAGGCTGTGCTGCCCGAATCATTGGAACTGAAAATAACATTTAGTATGATTGCCAAAACAAAGAAAGACATGACCGATCCTACTATGAGGGAAATAAATACCTTCTTTTGAGGAGCATCACCCGGTTTTGTTTGCAGCAAATTTTTAAAAAGCTCACCAAAACTTTCTTGGGAAGTAGTTTTCCTTCTGTTTTTCTCAGGATACCTGCGCTGACCCCCTGCTTTCTGGTCCCAGGTTTTCACCAAATATTGAGCAATACAAAAAGCAGCCCCTCCGAGGCATACATAGATAACCAGTGCATCAATTGACCAAAACAAAGCACCCCCCAGCAGAAATATTCCTGCGGCATATACATACCGATTTACTGATCGCTTTTGCTGGCCCGATGCCATATATTATTTCATTACGGCCACCATATCCTGTTCATCAATGCGGATATCATCTTCACCCACTTCATCGAAAGGGTGTTCAAGGTGATCCTGAATATTATCTAAACTTACCAAAATAAAGCTGTAGAGTACGGGCATTACATATTCCAATCCCGCTGAAAAATCATGTGCAGTGGCCGCAAAATAAGGCCCGTAGATTATGGGGAAAACATAAATAAACACCTTGCTGTAAGCCCGAAGGGTAATGGGTGTGCGGTAGGCATGAATTACTTTGAGATTATCAAAAGAGATAATCATCTTGCTTACATACTGACTAATGCGTGACACCTCACTGCCCTGCACCCCATAACGCGGTAGCTCCATGGTAAACTTAGAAAGCTCAGAGAAGAGCCGGTAAACTTCATGCTCATATTTCTCCCACTCGTTACGGTGGTACCGTGTAAACATATCGCGCATGTTACGGGTAAGTGAATTAATCAACTCGCGGGCACGTTGTGGCATGTCGTTCTGTTTATCAGAAGTCCAGTCACGTGTAGCATAATAAATTGCTACAGCATGACCTTTAAAATCAGATAAGCGTTGCAAAGCCGTTTCTCTTCGCGTGTACGCAGAGCTGATCGAAAAAACTACCGGAAATACAATGGCTACCCCCACCAGCATATCCGGGAACCTGGCCGTTAGATTGAGGTGATAGCAAACGTACGTGGAAATCAGGGCCAGTACGGTGATGATTAGTGTTTTGTAATTGATGATGAGAAAAAAACTTCTCAGTACTTTTTTCATAGGGATGGAAGGTTCAGGAGATTAAGCAAGCCCAATTTCATAAAAAGGGAAATATTAACAAATTGTTAGCTCTCATTTTATTCCAGTACTTTAATGTATTCGATCCTGTTATAAACATTGAATTTTCCGGTTGGCATGCAGCTATTCGAAATGACCCATTTCGAAAACACAGTAATGTTACACGGCTGTTGCTAATAGGCTGTGCTTTGGCGGCACCGAATATCTTCCGGTATGTGGAGCTACGAGAAGGTGTTATTCTGCTGGATATAATACTGGACTTTCTTCCATCATACCATTTTTCCATTTACATATTTGTGTTGCTCTACATTTTTATTGGCATTGCCTTGGTAAGAATCGATTAGTCCCCCACGCTATTGCTCGTAGGGTTGCAAGCCTATTTATTCATTACGGTTATCAGATTTATTACACTTTGGCTAGTACCCCTGGATGCGCCACCCTGGCTACTGCTGCTTCAGGATCCTTATGTCGATAAGCTGCTTTACCAACAGCCCGTAACCAAAGATCTTTTTTTTTCGGGTCACACCGGTATTCTGGCCTTGTTCATGTTTTTACTCTGGGATAAAAGCGTTTGGCGCTGGGTGTACGCCACCGGCACCCTGATGGTTGGGGTGCTGTTGCTGGTACAACATGCTCACTACACTGTGGATGTGCTCGCTGCCCCCTTATTTGCCTGGTTGGCTGTTAAACTCGCGTTGAAAATAAAGACGGTAAGGAAATCAGCACCTGAAAAAAAGCACTGATTACTCTTGTAAAATTTCCACCTCAACACGGACGTTCTTTTTAGCATTTACACTGTGCTTGTCATAAATAGGACGCTTACCGCCCCATGCTTTAATATCAATACGATCAGCGTATATTCCGTTTGTTACTAAATACTCCTTGATGGTCTGCGCCCGTTGGGCAGACAATTCTTTTGATGAGCCGGTACCCTGAACCACACCTTCCATCGAAAAGAAGTTTTTATCGGGGCCGAGGCCTAAAATCTTACCATGGTAGTTTCCATTGGTATGACCATGCAGAAGGATTTTATAGTTCGGATTTTCCTGCATCATCTGAAGCAGATTGCCCAATTCATATTTGGATTCCGGCAACATAACAGCAGCATCATTATAGAAATACACATTATACAGTGTAGCAATATCACCCTTGTGGTAACGCACCATATCAAACTTAATAGCCAACGTAGTGCCCATCAACTCTACATAAGGTTTAACGGTATCCGCCAGGGGTAATGGGTAGTTTATTTCATATTGCAGCTTACGATAGCCGAATACTTCACCAATCAATGTGAGTTGTCCGGATTTGCTTTTTGGATCTGGTAAGATAAGATATTCATTTCCCTTTACCTTCGTGAGTTGTTTGTTGCGCTCGGTATCAATTACCTCCACCTCGCCCTCTACAACTCTATTGTTTGTAGCATTGTATAAACTTAAAAACACTTCGGTGTTTCCCAATGTCATTGGATCGTGTTGCTCAATGGGAGGATTTTCTTTAATCTCCTCCTCCACAGGTTGCTCCACCACTTCCTCCTTAACTTCTTCAACGGATTTCGCATCAGGTGTTGGTTGTGTTACGGGTGTAGTGGGTTGATCTTCGGACTTCAATTGATTGACTAATTTCGAAGAAGCTATATCACCCGAAACTACCCGAACCCAGGCATCGGTAAACTCACCTCGATCTCTAACCTTTTGCATTTCTACAAGGGAAGGCTTCAATTCGGTGAAATAACTGAGGTAAACAAAGTATAAATTCTTGCGGGTATTAAATCCATAGCGAGCTTCCAGACCCTTTCCTATCAACTTAGTGGTAAACTTTTGTGCGAAATCTTCGCGGGTTTTAGCATAGGCGGCAACCGTTACGTAGTAACCAGGCTCTAATTCGGGGCCAGACTGAGAGTGGGCCTTGGGTGTACTGCAAAAAATTCCTGTTAATAACAGTACCAGCAGAAAATACTTCATGAGGGGCGGTTTGGTTTTACCGTGACAATATCCACTAAAAAAATAAAAAGATCAACTAAGTAGTCCATTTTCAGCATGTTAGCCCAATGTGCTAGCCGTTCCTATGAAACCACTCCTTCAAAAATCCTAAACCATAACCTATGAGCTGAACCCATGCAGCCGGAATACTTAAAAAAGCGACCAAGAGGTTTTTGTGCTGTTGATAAGAATCAACCATTATCACAGCCGAAAAAATAAGATATAAGGAAACAGTAAGGATAAAGAGCGTTGAACTGATAAAGGGCAAAACCAACAATACCGCCAATCCTGTTGTAAAAAGTGCAGGCAACCAATGTGTAAGTTTTACTTCACCCGGATGTGCTCTTCCTACCAACACCCTACCCTTACCAAAATTTGAAACCTGATGATAGAATTGATTGAATGTGGTTCTCCGTTTATGGTAAACAAACGCTTCCGGTATTAATACAGATTGAAACCCGGATTTTTTCATGCGGATACTCAACTCAATATCCTCTGCAAACCGTGCAAATGTAAAGCCCCCGGTTTTCTGAAATACTTGCTTTGAAATACCCATGTTAAAACTGCGAGGCTGAAACCAACCTAAATGTTTATTACCGCCGCGTATTCCACCCGTAGTTAAAACCGATGACATGGTGTATGCCATTGCTTGTTGCAATGGCGAGAAACCAGCATGACTTCGATCGGGACCTCCCCAGGCATCAGGATTGTCACGTGTTAAAACTTTCTCAACTTCTTCAAAATAGGTTGGAGGAATGATACAATCCGAATCAAATACTACGAAGTAATCGCCTTTGGCGTGTGTAAAGCCCAGGTTACGACTGGGGCCCGGTCCTGAATTGGGTTTAAAGACATACACCATATGAAGCTTGTCTCTAAATTCATCCACTACAGCATCACATCTTTTCTCTGAGCCATCCTCTACCACAATCACCTCAAAGCACTCTACCGTCTGTTGGGTGAGACTTACCAGTAATTCCCTGATTTCTTCCGGCCGGTTATACACCGGAACAACAACAGAGTATTTAGGTAAAAAATGCATAGCTGACCGTAAAAGTAAGTAAAGATTCGATGATCAAAATCTACACCTGGCTATCCATATTTATTAGTACATTCCCCAAAATATAAAGCCATGAAGTTGATCACTTTACTGCTCATTTTAGTTACTGCATTTGTAAAGGCTCAAAATGTCTATACAAAAGATGTTAAAACTATTGATGCTACTATTGCGGCACTTTATGAAGTGATCTCCGGAGATCCGGGAACGCCACGCAACTGGGACCGGTTCAGAAATCTGTTCACCCCTGATGCGCGCCTGATACCCACCGGCAAAAGTGCAGAGGGGAAAGTTACTTACCGGACCATGACACCTGATGAATATGTGCAGCTGTTTTCCGCACGAATAACTACCGGATTTTTCGAGTGGGAATTATATCGCGTTACGGAAGAATACGGCACGATCGTTCATGTCTTCAGTACCTATGAAACCAAAGAAAAGAAAGATGGACCTGTCACCAATCGTGGCATCAACAGCATTCAAATCCTAAAACAAAATGATCGCTATGCTATTATGAATATTTTTTGGTGTCCGGAAAGTGCAGGATTTCCGTTGCCGGAGAAGTATTTGAAGTGAGCAAAGTAATATGTAAAACCGTCATGCGAGCTGAAGCGTGGAGGGTGATATGGATTGAAGCAATCCACTTATCTTTTAAGTTTTGAGATTGCTTTGTAACTCCACTCTTATGCCATCTCTTCGTTTCTCGCCATGACAACAAAGAACAAAAGCTATGTTAAGATCAATTTTTATTTCACTCTTCTTTTTCAGTGCTTATATTCTATCGGCACAAAAATCAAAGTCTGGCAACCTCCACACCCTTTCTGAAAAGCATGCTGTGGCATCCTTTAAAGACTTTTATGATTTACTGAGTTTGCCCAACGATGCACACTTTCCGAAAGACATCGAAAAAAATGTGCAGTGGTGCGAAGGTGCTTTCATGAAAAGAGGATTCACCACAAAGCGAATAAACACATCTTCTGTTCCGCTTCTGTTGGCCGAACGAAATGTGAAGAAGCCCGGCAAGTCAACAAAAACTGTTTTGATCTATTTACAGATTGACGGTCAGCCGGTAAACCCATCGGCCTGGCATCAGGAGAGTCCGTGGATACCCACCCTGAAAGAAAAAGATGCGCAAGGAAATTGGAACGCCATTGCGTATGAGCGTCTTTACGAAGGCTTTAACCCCGACTGGCGAATATTTGCACGCGCCACCTCCGATGCCAAAGGCCCGGCCGTAGCTTTTCTTGCTTCGTTGGATGCTCTGGCTGAACTCAAGCAAGAACCAAATTACAACATGAAAGTAATTATGGACTTCGAGGAAGAACTAGGGTCGCCCCAACTTCCCAAGGCGGTGGAGCACTACAAAAATGATTTGAAGGCCGACATGCTTATTATATTTGATGGCCCTCGTCATATTTCCAATCAGCCTACCTTAAGTTTTGGTGCACGCGGTATTTGTGAAATCACCCTTACGGTGTTCGGTCCGCGACAGCCATCGCATAGCGGAAACTATGGAAACTACACCCCTAATCCTGCCATGCGATTGTCGCAGCTATTGGCATCGATGAAAGATGATGAAGGCCGTGTTACCCTACCCGGTTTTTATGATGGTGTGGCACTTACAGAAGAAGAGAAAAAAATTCTTCGACAGGTACCGGATAATGAGCAGGAAATCAGAAAATTTCTGGGCATAGCCGAACCGGATAAAATTGGTGATAACTTTCAGGAATCCATTCAATACCCCTCGTTGAATATCCGTGGTATGAATTCGTTGTTTATCGGATCCAAAGCCCGAACATTAATTCCCGCGTGGGCTACCGCAGAAATTGACATACGACTAGTACCCTCAAGTGATCCCAATCGATTAATAGGACTGGTACGAAAACACATAGAGGATAAAGGCTATTACATTGTAGCTACAGAACCCACCGAAGAAGAACGTATGAAATATCCGCGCATTGCGGCCATACAGGCGAGTGTTTCGTATGGTTCGTTTCAAACTCCGTTCGATTCAGAAACAGGTATATGGCTGAGCAAAGCCATGACCAAAGCGTTTGGAAAAGAGCCGATAAAAATCCGCATGATGGGCGGGTCAATTCCTATTTCACCCTTTGTGGTTACATTGGGCATTCCGGCCGTAAGTGTTCCTACGGTTAACCCTGATAATAATCAGCATGCAGAGAATGAAAACATTCGGGTAGGGAATTATGTAGATGCGGTTAAAACGTTTCTGGCAATTTTAACCGAGCGACTGTAATTGACGGACGAGCAAGATTCTTTTGGCTTGCGCCTGAATGGATTCAACCAATCAAAAACTTTAATGGCTGACGATTCTCCGCACGACATGCGGAAGTAAATAATCGCTGCCGAAATGAAGGTAAGTATACCCACAAACAGAATAGCGGCATTCAGACTGATCAGGTCAGCCAACAATCCGGTTAGTATAGCGCCAATGGCGTAACCCAAATCGCGCCACAACCTGAAGATGCCAATGCTTTTTGGTCGGTCTTCGGGATGTGTATTTTCAGCAACCGATGCAAGAAACGTTGGATATACCATTGCAGTACCCCAACCTAACACAGCCGCCAGCAAAATGTAATGCAAAAATGTATTAGCCCACACCAGCGCAACCAATGCCAACGCCTGCAACAGCATACCCAAATAAAGCATGTCCTTCTTACAAAATGTATCAGCAAGTTTACCCGTAAACAACTGACCGATGCCCCACACGGCGGGATAAACGGCTACAACAATTCCGATCTGCTCGAGTGTAAAATTTTTAGTAGCCAGCAGGATCGGAAAAATGCCCCAGGTCATACCATCATTTAAGTTGTTCACCAATCCGGCCTGTGTTACCGAGCCAAGATTTTTATTTTTCCAGGTTGTGTCCCAGAAAATATTATGAAGCCGGGGAACTTTGCTCACCGTAGTTTCTTTTGCTACGTGATGCTTTGTGTCCTTTACCAGTAAAAGCGTTGAAATAAATCCAACAATAACAAGTCCAACACCGAGATAAAAAGGATACGGACGCAATCCGTATTCACTGGCTATCCATCCCGTTAGGAAAGCAACCACCGCAACAGAAAGATACCCGGCAAATTCATTTAGTCCCATAGCAAAGCCACGCTGCTTCTCCCCTACCAGATCAATTTTCATGATCACCGTGCTCGACCAGGCCAATCCCTGGTGTACACCGAGCAGCACGTTAGCTGCTACAATCCAGTTCCAGTCGGGTGCCCACATCAACATAAATGGAACTGGAAATCCCAATGCCCACCCAACTAGTAATAAATTTTTTCTACCGATTTTATTGGCCAAGGAACCTGTGTAGTAATTGGTGATGGCTTTGACGATACCAAATACGATAATAAATGAAAGAATGGCTGAGCGGGCCACCAGGCCAAATTCCACTTCGGCAATCTGCGGAAGAATAGAGCGCTCCAACCCCACCATGCCGCCAACAAAACCATTGATGATGACGAGTAAGGTGAATTGCTTCGAGTTTTCTTTCAGACCGAGAGAAACAGTCATTTACGCTTATCTATTTCCCCTCAATGTCAGTTGCTCACAAAAAGTTCCGTTTCGAAGAATTTTCAAATCAAACCTGCTCTAAAAGGCAACTACGGCCACAATCCAGAACCAAACAGGAGGTTTTGTTGAGGTTGACATAAATTAAGGGGTTTGTTAGTCATTCAAGATAGCTGATTTTTTTAAGCTTGGTTTAATACGACCAGACTAAATAGTTAACACCTCAATTTATATCTTGCCTCAATAATATTGTTATGTCTCAAAAGAAACGTGTTTGCGTGATCGGGGCCGGACCCTCTGGTATTACGGCCGCTAAAAACCTGCTGGACGAACATCATCAAGTAGTGGTTTACGACTACGGCAATGAAGTGGGCGGTAATTGGGTATTCAGCGACAAGCCCTCGCACTCCAGTGTGTTTGAAACCACACACATCATCAGCTCGAAAACACTTTCGCAGTACGATGACTTTCCCATGCCGGATGATTACCCGGATTACCCTTCGCATCAACAACTCGCAGCTTATTTCCAAGCCTACGCCAAACGGTTTAACCTGTATCCGCACATTGAGTTTCATACCCTGGTGGTACATTGCTCACGCGACTCGCATGGCAAGTGGCATGTTACCACTAAAAAGTACGATCATGTAAAAACTGAAATATTCGATGCACTGGCGGTGTGTAACGGGCACCATTGGAAACCCCGCTACCCCGAATATCCGGGAGAGTTTACGGGTAAGTTCTTGCACTCGCATGATGTCAAACGATTTTCTGATTTTGATGATCAGCGTGTGCTGGTGATCGGAGGCGGTAACTCAGCGTGTGATGTGGCTGTTGAATCTTGCCGTGTTTCGGTTTCTACCGACATCAGTTGGCGCAGGGGATATTGGGTAATTCCTAAATTTATTTTCGGGAAACCTTCCGATACTATTGGAGGTGTCGTGATAAACCTGTTGCCGCTGTCCGTATCACGAAAAGTAACAAGCTGGCTGGTGCGTTTGCTGCAAGGGAAAAATACACGCTATGGTTTACCCGAACCGGAACATGATTTTGGCTTTCATCACCCCACGTTGAACAGCGAATTGTTTTACTTTATCCGGCATGGTAAAATAAAACCACGACCGGATATTAAAAGGTTGGATGGCCATACAGTGCACTTCACCGATGGAACTTCTGGTCAATACGATATCCTGGTAGCGTGTACCGGGTATTGGATTAATCACCCGTTTTTTGATAAATCGTTTATCGACTACTCGCATGGGGATGTGCCGCTTTACCTGCGGATGTTACATCCCGAAATTTCGAACCTTTACTTTATCGGATTGTTTCAACCCATCGGATGCATTTGGCCGGGATCGGAACTGCAAAGCAAAATGATGGCGCGTGAGCTGGCCGGTAAATGGAAGCGGCCGGACAACATGGCGGAACTTGCCCAACGTGAAGTGAATCATCCGGATTACAAGCAAATAAAAACACCCCGCCACACGATAACGGTAGATTATCATGCGTTCAGGAAACGCTTGTTAAAAGCGTTGAAGTAATTGAAAAGTCTAGTTCCCCTGCGTATCCGATGAAGTGCCGGGGGTAAGTTGCTCAATTTTTTCTGCAACTTTTGTTTCAAGTTGTGCTTTTACCTGGGCTACCTGGGCTTTTACTTTCTTTTTGGTGGAAGCCACCCGGGCAGTTGCCTGACGCTTCACAGCTTTCACTTTCTTACGAGCCTGGGTTTTAACAGCTTTCACTTTTTTCACAGCTTTTTTTACCTGCTTCTTAGCCGTTTTTACTGCTTTTTTAACTTTTCTATTGGCTACTTTCTTCACCGCCTTTACAGCCTTACGGGCTGCTTTTTTAGCTGATTTTTTCTTTGCCATGGATCCTTAACTGTTTGGTTTGTTATATGAAGATAGCGAAACTTAAATATATACGTTGTGAATATGACTGGTATAGAGTCACATTCAACATATTTCTTTACCTAAATTACTTCAACGTCAGCTCGTCAACAATATGCTTTGCCCCGCCCAGCTTGTCAATGCACCACAGCACATAGCGGATATCCACACAAATGGTACGGTTTAAATCTTTGTCGAAGGCAATTTTATGCGACAGGGCCTCGTAGTTTCCATCAAAGGCCAACCCAATGAGTTCGCCATTGCCGTTCAGTACCGGTGAACCGGAGTTGCCGCCTGTAATATCATTGCTGGTGATGAAGTTCACTACCAGGTCGTTGGTGCGCGCGTCTTTGTAGATACCAAAGTCTTTTTTCTTTACAGCCTCCAGGAGCCCTTTTGGTAAATCAAACTCATAGTCGCCTGGTTTGTACTTCTCCAGCACGCCCTTCATGGTGCACACATAATCATAAAACACGGCATCGCGTGGGCGGTAGGATTTTACACTGCCATAACTCAGGCGCATGGTAAAATTGGCATCGGGGTACATGGTTTTACCCGGGTTCATTTCGCGCACACCCTTCAGGTATAACCGGCTTAGGTCGTTGTTGCGGTGTGTAAACTCCATGAACTTCGGAGCAAATCGCGTACTGTAGTTTTTCACAAAGGCCGAAACATACGCATAGGCCGGATCATCGCGCAGCGCAGCAGCATCCGGCTTGGCCATAAAGGCTTCCCACTTCGCATCATCAAATACCATGGTTTTTGAAAATACATCGGCAGCAAACTTCTTGTACGTTTGCTCATCACCCAAGTCGCCATAGCCAGTGCGCAGGCGTGTAAAAAATTCGGCTGGGTGCTGTGCCGATTCAATGTCGGTATAGAACATTCGACTGGTGGCCGCGATAATATTTTGGTCGGAAGCTTTGTTTTCATTTTGTAAAAAGATGGCGCGTGTGCGCTTCAAACTCTCCACTACCTTATTGATTTCATCAGCAGAAGGTGTATCGCGCGTAAGCGCAGTTTCCAAGGCCTGCCATGAGGCGGCATACGCTGCTAAAGGTGAACCCAGTATGCCTTCAGTAAAATAGAGGCGGTGCTTTGTGTAAGGCCACCATTCTTTATACGCCTTCTCGTACTCTGCAAACACATTTTCGTATTCCGGTTTGCCTTTTGCCCATTGAATAAATTTTTCCTCATCCGTTTTCTTCTGACCAAACACATCGTACTTCAACATCTGTTGTGCTTCTCCGTCAAAAAATTTCCAGTAATTAGCGATGGTGGCATAATTGGAAGCCAGCTGAAGCCGAACGGCATCACTCTTCTTCATTTCCTCAAACATCAATTTCAGGCGGGCATCCCGCAGGTTAACGATAGCAGGGTTTTCAATTTCTGTTTTGATTTTTACGCCCCATGAAGTTTCATACCGGTTGGTACTTCCCGGATAGCCCAGAATCATGGCATAATCATTTTCCTTCACCCCCTTGGTGGATACATTCAGGTAGTACTTCGGTTTATACGGTACATTGTCGGCCGCATAGGCCGCAGCTTTTCCGTCCTTACTCATATACACACGGAACACAGCAAAGTCGCCCGTATGCCGCGGCCATTCCCAATTATCGGTATCGCCACCAAACTTACCAATGCTTTCAGGCGGTGTTCCTACCAGGCGTACATCGCGGTAACGCTCATATACAAATAGTAAGTATTGATTATTACGGAAGAAAGGCGCCACCCGCGCTTCAAGGTTATCGCCATCGGTGGTGCGTTTAACAATATCATTGGAGATGGCTTGAAGTTTTGTTGCGCGCTCGGCACCGCTTAAACCTTTCAGTGCATCTTCAACTTCTTTGGTTACATCCTCAATCCGCACTAAAAACTGAACCGACAAGGAAGGTGCGGAAATTTCCTCTGCTTTGTTTTTTGCATAGAACCCATCGCGCAAATAATTATTCTCTACTGTGCTGGCCGCAGCAATGGCCGCATAGCCACAATGGTGGTTGGTAAAAACCAATCCCTCCTTGCTCACAATTTCTCCGGTACACCCTCCACCAAAGATTACAATGGCATCCTTTATAGAAGGTTTGTTGAGGCTGTACAATTGCTCTTTGGAGAGTTTCAGCCCTTTCTTCACCATTTCATTATATACCTGGTCGCCCAGCATATACATCAACCACATGCCTTCATCGGCACGTACAAACGTGAAGACCAAAACAAAGAGTAGGGAGAGTATTCGCTTTTTCATAGAAACAGAAAATTTAGTGTGTTCTAAAGTTAGAAATAAGTAAGTAAGTCTGGAAGGCTAAAATCGATAAAGTATTAAGTAATCATGCTTTTGAATACTTGATTTATCTGATTTTCTTTGGCGGAATGTATACCACACGCCATCATCTATTTTCAATTGTTCTGACATTTTGCGTTATACACGCCCATGCTCAGAAAAATACGGGTGCCATACCTTTACAAGAGGCCATGGTAAAAGGCATTTCCGTATTTGGCAAGCCAATAGATAACCAAACCCGCTGCGTTCACTGGCATTCGGAACTGGACATTATTGCTATCAAGTTTAAATGTTGTAACAAATACTATCCCTGCTTTTCATGCCATGAAGAGACTACCGATCACAAACCGGAAGTATGGCCCATCAAAGAATTTACAGAAAAGGCCATCCTTTGCGGAGTCTGTGGAAACGAACTGGCCATTAACGAATACATGAACTGCGATAACACCTGCCCGAAGTGTGCTTCCTTATTTAATCCAGGATGCAAGAACCATTATCATCTGTATTTTGAAACCGGGAAAAAGTAGAAAGACCTAAGACGTAAGATACAAGACCTAAGCACAGTCCTCCATTGAACTCTACAGAAGAACTTTATAAAACCCTCGAACTCATCCGCCAGGAGCGTCAGGCCGACCTGGAGCAATACAAACAAAAAGTAATGTTGTTGCCGCTGAGCCGGAAAACCAAGGAAGGTAAAAGCTGGTATCCGGTCCGATTAAAGCGTCATTACATTGGAACAGGCGAACGACTTATTATTGAAATAGAGCGCACCCAGCAGCTCGATCAGCCCCATGTATTTCAATCGGGTAAAGTGGTAAATGTTTTTTGTAATGCACGTAACACACCCGAAAAAGAACACGAAGGAGGGGTGATTAATTATGTGCGCGACAATACGATGGTGATTACGCTAAACAGTGATGACCTACCTGATTGGATAGATGATGCATTATTGGGTGTAGATGTGATGTTTGATGAAATGACCTACCGTGAGATGGAGTTTGCGTTGAAGGAAGTGATTAAAGCGGATAAAAGTCGGGTAGCAGAGCTAAGAGAGATATTGCTTGGTTACCAGTTGCCCGTTACCAGTCGCCCGTTACCGGTAACCGGTGACCGGCAACCAGAAACTCAATTAAACGCAAGTCAGCAGGAGGCCCTGCAAAAAATTTTATACAGCGAAGATGTCGCCATCATTCACGGTCCACCGGGTACCGGAAAAACAACCACGTTGGTTGAAGCGATAAAAGTTACCGTGTTGGAAGAAAAACAGGTATTGGTTACGGCACCCAGTAATGCTGCAGTTGACTTAATGGTGGATAAACTCAGTGAAGCCGGATTGAATGTGTTGAGAATAGGTCATCCCGCTCGCGTAACGGAGCAATCCTTAAGCAAAACGTTGGATTCGCGCATTGCCATGCACGTGCACTTTCGTGAGTTGCGCACCATGCGCAAGCGTATGGAGCAGTTGCGCGAGATGGCCTACAAATACAAACGCGACTTCGGTTACTCCGAAAGGCAGCAACGCAAACTTTTATTACAAGAAGCTAAGGCTCTTAAAGCCGATGCCGATGTATTGGAGTTTTATATCATTAACGATCTGTTACAAAACAGTGAGGTGATTGCCTGTACGCTGGTGGGCGCATCGCACCCTACCCTTCGTGGAAAACGATACAAAAGTGTATTTATTGATGAAGCTGGTCAGGCACTGGAGCCTGCCTGCTGGATTCCGATACTACGGGCTGAACGGGTTATTCTGGCTGGCGATCATCATCAACTGCCGCCCACTGTAAAATCATTTGAAGCAGCAAAAGCGGGTTTGTCGATAACGGTATTTGAAAAATGTATTCAACGACACCCACAAACAGCCGTGATGTTGCAAACACAATACCGGATGCACGAAGATATCATGCGTTTTTCCGCCAATTATTTTTACAACAATGACTTAGTCGCCCACGAATCGGTGCGTACCGGACTATTGGAACCCGGCATTTCACCTGTTGACTTTATTGATACTGCCGGATGTGGATTTACGGAGGCCCAGGACCCGGAAACGCTTAGCCGGTATAACGAAGACGAAGCACGACTGCTGATAAGGCAAGTAGAAAAACTTATTCTTCATTTTGGAGTGGAGAACTGGAATTTTTCGATAGGTATTATTACTCCTTATAGTGCCCAGGTTGAACGACTTATTAAACTCGCAGAAGCATCAGACGAACTTTCAACACTTGCCTCGTTCATTACCATCAACACGGTTGATGCCTTTCAAGGACAGGAGCGTGATATGATTGCCATAAGTCTTGTCCGGTCAAACGAAAAAAGTGAAGTTGGTTTTCTGGGTGACATCCGCAGGGTAAATGTGGCCATGACCCGTGCGAAGAAAAAACTTGTCATGATTGGTGATAGTGCAACCTTGGGGTCGCATCCGTTCTATCTGGAACTATTGGCTTACGTTCAAGAGAAAGGATTTTACAAGAGCGCATACGAATTGATGTGATTCCTTTTTAAATAATCTGAATATCTGCAAACATACCCATAACTACATTCATAGTCATCGCGGGCATTTGACCCGCGATCCCAAACCATCACTGGTAGATATCTTTGCGGACTATCGTATTAAATAAAGCAGGATTTCTTTACGAAAAGACATCCTGCTCAAATACAATGCAAGCAAATGGGTTATGGAAATAGTTTTATACGATTCAGTTTGATTTATTCTAATTTCTCAAAAACACCAATTAGGTCAACTAAAACCCATGATTCCGTTTCCAGATCAAAAAACTTTTGACGAAGTTTTATTGTAACCTCTCGTACCGTATTAAACGTAACCTCATAAGGCACAGGATACCTGTTTTCAATCAACCAAACTTCATCAAAATTGAATATATCTGAATAATGATGAACAATTTTATCAACCTGGTTATTCTTAACGATTAAATATTTATTATAATCGCCAGAACCGAACCGAAGCTCAAGAATTCTGATATCCGAGTCCGGATTGTAATTGTCCTTAGGTGTAGTTAATAGAAAAGCCCATTTTTCTTTTTCGCCTATTCCATCGAAAAGCCAAAGATCGTACTTAGGTTTTCTATGATGATTTTCATAGTACAAATAAGTCAGTTCACTTTTAAAATCAGTGGACTTTACGTTATCATAATTTAAGTCTAACGGAATATTTGATTCAAGGCTAACCAACTCGTATTTCCCCAGGTTGTTTTCTGAAATTAACTCCGGTCGGTCGCATGACTGAAGAACCATGAGGATTAAGAAAATTGTATGTGTCAATATAAACTTAACCATGATTACACATATTAAAATTGAACTTGTACCGGCCTGATCTCAACCAATAGTCGTGATGTGGAATAAAGCCGAGGGTAAAGTTGTTCGTTGCATGGATTTTTTAATAGTATAGCATCACCAAAGGCAACATCAAAGTCCCCAAGATAATCACTTCCTTCAAACCATTTTAATGTTCTTGTTGTTGAAAGTTTCTCCTCTGAGGAACTACCAAATTTTAAACCTAATTTTACTTTATCACCCAAGGGTATGCTTAAATCCACGCCAACATTGGTATTGTATTTCCGCTCGTTGGTAGTTGAAATAGAGTACTCAGTATTAGCATCTATTTCACTTACTTCGTAGTTCCAAACATTGGAATATTCCGTTAAATCCCAAGCGTGAATGTGAAGCCGTGTGGCATTTAGCGAAAGAGATGTAAAATCCATTCCCTTAAAACCTGTAATAACAGGCTTGTAATAATCTCTTCTAAAGGGCCAAATACCACGTCTGGTAGTTTCATAGGTAAATGTAAAAAGGTCTCCGGGCTTGGCATCAAACACTAACCTTGCATTAATGTTAGGCCTGTTACGTGCGTTATCAGTTATAGAAAAGCCTATCTCAAAGTTACCGTCCGTCCAGGGAACCCGCTTATCCCTGGACCAATCTTGGTTGGCACGGTTTGGATCAGGATTAGAGCCATGAAAGTGATTCGATATCGAGTTAAAAACAGTTGTTGGATCCCCTTGTAATCTAAAATAGGTAACAGCCTCCGTATATCTTCCACCTACATAGGTATTAGTTGTTTGTTGTGGCGTTAATTGATAGTAAATATTATCCCGTTGCCAAGGCTGGTTTACTAAGCCATCAAAAACATTGTAAGCATTTATTAAAAATTGGGCTACATTATTCTGCCTACCAGGAATATGTATAAAAGGAACCTGACACGAGGATTGACCGTTCCAAATAGGGTCACCACCAAAACCCGTGCCTCCATCCTCCCACCGCAATGAGTTGTCGAAGTTGTCGTCAATGAACCGGTATGAAAAATCACCTTCATCATTCATTGTACGCGATCCCTCAGAAGGATTCTGATTTCCGCTAACCACCATTACCCGCTCGTTACTCTTTATAACAACCACAGGGTAACCGGGAATAACATCCTCTTCAATAACATATTCTGCTTGATTTATATGATCAACAACAGGTACTTCATTCGTATTGTCAACCCTAATGGCAACTACCGGAATTTGGGCAGGATCGCTCACATCCCATGTATGGGCTGAGAAGGAATTTTCCGGCAATTCGGGTACAAATATCGTTAATAAAGGCAAGCTATTTTCTATTTCCAACAGCTGGTCTTCATTATCAAATAAACTAACCATATAATCGCGCAACGTAGCGTACGTACCAGAAGCACTTCTAAAGGCCGTTCCCTGTACAGGTTTATTTTTTACAAGGTGATATAACACATCATAATCCTTATTAAACATTCTTAATGCTTCTTCTTTAACAAACTTACGTAATTCTGGGCTCTCACTAATAGCTACCGCAAAAGCTCTCCCAAATTTCAGCTTTAAATTATCCTTATAGGACAAATTTAAACTTTCGATTGTCTTTGTCCTGTAAGCTTCTTCAGTGGCGTGAGGAACAGTATTATCCTGACAGGCAGCTAAGAATAATACAGTGAGTGTAAAAGGAAGGGGTTTGTTTAGATTTTTCATGGGTTTGGGTTTTATTCTATAAATTTACTACGCCCCCCCCCCCGATAAAAAAGTTCTAAAACAAAAAAAACTTACATGGGTAACCAATTTATTTTTTGACGTGTGCTGATTATACCACGCCAAGAAAATCAAAGTAGCTTGATTCTGTGCTAACTTTTCTCCATAAAATATTTGGTAAAACAATTCAATTATTGGAATTCTTTAAAAATTCTTACATAGCAACTGCCTGCAACGCAGAGCTGTTTAGTTCTTGATTCGGATAACACTCTAAACCACTTATAAAAGGCAGGCTTAGCCAGTAATTTCGCCCTATTAAGAAATCTTTTATTAATTTTAAACATGATCGAAATACGCGACCCGATTACACGCTACAATAAAACTATCTTCACCGCAGAAGAGTACCTGGAATTTGAGAAAGAAAGCCAGGATAAGAATGAATTCTATAAAGGTGAAATCTTTTTGATGTCGGGCGCAAGTCCCAGGCACAACCTTATTTTTACCAATCTTTTTATCAAGCTTGGCAATCTACTAAAAGGTAGCCCTTGTAAACCTTATGGCAGCGACCTGCGCATCCATATACCTGAAAACTCCTTATTTACCTATCCTGATATCTCCGTCATCTGCGGAGACATTATTCCCAGTGAGCTGGATGCTGATTCTGCAATACAACCCGTCATACTTGTTGAAATATTATCACCCTCAACCCGAAATTATGATCGTGGAGAAAAATTCAAATTGTACCGTGATATCCCTTCGTTGAGAGAATATGTACTGATTGACTCAGAAAGTATTTTGGCAGAGGTTTACAGTTTAAACGAAAAGGGGCATTGGGAACTGATTGAATATAAATCGCAAGTAGATATTTTAACTCTTCATTCTATGCAGATTAGTATTCCGTTAAAAGATATTTACGAAGGCTCTAAATTGAAGAATTGATGTCGGCTACCTTGAGTTTTGGTTAAGTCAATTAAAGATTTAGCCTTCCACAAGCTTCCATATTATTCAATGACCCGCTCTGAAATTTTTCCTGTTTTCCTATTTTTCAGAATCAATTTCTTTGCACCATAGTGTGTCACTTCTTCTTTTACAAGGTAATGATCAGCATCATACTCCTGAAGATGACTATCTTTTGTAAAACCTGTTTTACCGCGCCATATTTCCAGTTTCACAGGTTCCCACAATTTACTTTTTGCCGAACAATAGGCAGCATCCAGAATGGCATTCACCACATAGCCATCATAAAAAGTTTCCTTTGGTTGTTCACCCTTATCAAAAGCATTGAACATATCCATAAACATATGGTTGTAACCGAGCTCACTCAACTCGTCCCCTACGGGAAAAAGCCACCCTGTATTGCTTTCTGCTTTTTCCGCTACATAGTCTGCGCCCTTACCCGTGGTGAACATTTCCAAACCTGTTCGCAAAAATCCGTTGCTCCAGATAGTACCCTCCGTACCCATTACTTCATCCCGCAAATCCAGTCCGCCACGAAATGTCCAGCTCACTTCAAACTGGCCTATAGCACCGTTCTCGTATTTCACTAATCCAATCGCATGGTCTTCCGCATCAATTGGCTTTACCTGGGTATCGGCCCAGCACATTACCTCTACCGGAAGAATATCTTTTCCGATATAACTACGCGCAATCTCCACACAGTGACAACCAAGATCAAGAATACAACCTCCTCCTGCCTGTTCCATATCCCAGAACCATTCACTATGCGGACCCGGATGTGTTTCACGCGACTTCGCCCACAGTATTCTCCCCAGCGCACCGTTCTTTACACTTTCATGCGCCTTTAAAAATTTGGGAGTATAGACCAGGTCTTCAAGGTAGCCATTAAAAATTCCGGCCTTCTCAACGGCTTCAAGCATGCGCTTCGCTTCTTGTGCGTTTCGTCCCAGCGGTTTGGTTGTGATCACAGCCTTATTGTGTTTACAGCAGAGCATCACAGCTTCTTCGTGCAGATTGTTGGGTAACGAAATGCATACGATATCTACTTCAGGTCGATTAATAGCCTCTTCCATGTTTGTCGTTCCAAAGGGCACATGATAATCGGTTTTAAATTTTTTTACGCTCTCTTCCCTGCGGGAATAGATGGTTACAATTTTATCACG
>CAZQXC010000031.1:0-21124 GCA_964597075.1 uncultured Roseivirgaceae bacterium
ATCCCCCCCATTAAGGACGCAAATATATTTTAAAATGTGAAGGTTGCAAAAATCGCTAAGGCCTTACTGCATCTGATTCTTCTCAATAAAATCCCGAAAAGCCTTCTTATAACTTTCACTTATCGGTATCAAGGCTTGCCCGATCTGTACCTCGCTTTTATGTACAGCATCAATGGCATTGAGTGCT
Organism: uncultured Roseivirgaceae bacterium; assembly: GCA_964597075.1. GTDB lineage: Bacteria > Bacteroidota > Bacteroidia > Cytophagales > Cyclobacteriaceae > UBA2336. The sequence goes on from CAZQXC010000031.1 coordinate 188, forward strand.
ATTATATAAGAGTGATGTATACGAATAAATTTATTGGCTGGTAGTTGCTCCTCTAGTATTTTCATTCGTTGCAACGTGGTGATTTTTTTTTCCCGGGTATGAATGGTGACATAGTCCTTCATACCTTCAACATATAAAATTTCATCCAGACGAACTTTCACCATTTTGGTTCCGTCCTTTACAAATACAAAATCAGGTTTATCCGATCCGGGTTGTGCAATTAACGGAGTACTGGCCTGGCCAACCAATTGTAGCCGTTGCACGGCTTTATCTACCGCTTTTAAAAAGCGTTCCAGGGTAATCGGCTTAAGCAGGTAGTCTACTACATCAAGTTCATATCCTTCCAACGCGTACTGCGAATAAGCCGTAGTAAAAATTACCAGGGGTCGTTTCTGTAAAATTTTAAGAAAGGTGATTCCGGTAATCTCCGGCATCTGGATATCCAGAAAAAGTAAATCCACCTGTTGCTTGCGCAGAATTTCCATGGCATCCATCGCATTCGAACAGGCAGCTGTCAATTCAAGTGAAGGAACTTTTTTCACATAGTCCACCAGCAGGTTACGGGCCAGTGGCTCATCTTCAACAATTAAACAGGTAATATTCATGAAAGTGATATGTCCAATTGCACAGCGTAACGGTCCGCTTCATTTTCAGTTTTCAGCTTGTACTGATCAGGATAACTTAAAGCCAGTCTTCGTTGAACATTTTGAAGTCCTATTCCAGATTTCCCTTCCTTCGAATCTGTAGAAACGGGTGCCTGGCTGTTTTCAACACTGTACGTGCATTGCTTTCCTTTCATGGCGATGGAGATATTTACCCATGACCCGGTGTTTTTGTTATTCACACCATGCTTAAAGGCATTCTCCAGAAAGGTAATAAAAATGAGTGGAGCAACCCAGATGTTCTCAATTTCTCCTTCAACAGTAAACTTAATGGGTACCTGGTTATTCAAACGCAGCTGCTCAAGGCTGATATAATTCTGCATATATTCAATCTCTTTGCTGAGTAATACTTTTTCATGATTCGATTCATAAATCATGTACCGCATCATCTGCGAAAGCTTGGAAATAACTTCGGTAGTATTATCTGACTTGGAATACGCCAGGTAATACAGATTATTAAGCGTGTTGAACAGGAAGTGAGGATTGATTTGCGCACGTAAGAAATTAAGCTCAGCGTAAAGCTTTTCATTCTCAACTTCTTTTTTTCTGGCTTCCAACTCAAACCATTCGGCAGCAAACCGTAACATGCTCACAAATACGGTAATGAACAGTGCTATTGCCGCCACTTGAACAACATACATATGCGAATTGAAAAAGTCAGCACGTGATGAATCTTCCATCAAAACACGTTGTATATAAACGCGCAACATCACCAGTAAAGCAAAGGGGAAAATAAACTCCAACAAGTAGCGCCAGATTTTTTTGTGATCCAAAAAACGGGGTAGAAAAATAAAATAGTTCAGGTAAGCAATGGCAAATGTAAAGGCAAACTGGATGCCGGTGAAGAGAAGCCCACGGCTCCAGTCGTAACCCCTTATCTGCGAATAGAAACTGGCTGAGTAAATATTGAACGACAAGTAAACGCACCAAAACAGCAAATGCAGTAAAAAAATCCGATTACGCTTAAAGTATGATTGCATGGTCAACAGGTATTATAAGATCGCTACGTAAACATTAACATCGCAGTAAAAGTACCTGCTCATAGTGTGTCATTATACCAATTACCCTTCATATTATACCGTTTGGCACCTACCATCGACTAGTACCCCAACTCACCCCACTATCCCGATTAGTCGGAAAGTTGACGGAGCTATCGATCAGGCTATTGTAACGGTCTAATAGCCTGTCAGTGGGGGAAACATTCTGCTTCTTTTGCAGTTTAAAACATGTCGGGCGATAGAATGCAGCGATCTTAAACTACGAAAAACCTATTTTTTCATGAAAAAATTTATCTTTTCTCTTTTCATTTTTGCCCATGCCGCTTTTGCCCAACAACCAGGCGTTAAAGGTAACGGCAAAATTACGGGCACAATAACGGATGCTGCTTCCAAAGAAGTAGTTGAGTTTGCCACCATTGCCCTGATTACTGCCGATGGCAAAACCATTGATGGTGCTGTGGCTGATATGAAAGGTAAGTTCACCTTAACAAAAGTACCTGCCGGAAAGCATAAACTCCTCATCACTTTTGTGGGCTATGAGTCAAAATCTATGGATGTGGAGATTGATGAGAAAAACAATACCATTGATTTGGGCAAGGTTGCCCTCGCTTCAGAAACAAAAATTCTGAATGAAGTTGTCATAGAGGGTCAGCGTGCATTAATTGAAGAGAAGGTTGATCGTACTGTTTATAATGCGGAAAACGACAAGACTGCACTAGGCGGTGATGCCACCGATGTATTGAAACGTGTACCCATGCTTACCGTTGATTTTGAAGGTAATGTTTCGCTGCGCGGAAGCCAGAACATTTTGGTGCTTATTAATAACAAGCCTTCAACCATTATGGCCAGCAACGTTGCGGACGCCTTAAAACAAATACCGGCCGAAGAAATTAAATCAGTTGAAGTGATAACCTCACCCGCAGCCAAATATGATGCGGAAGGAACAGGGGGTATCATAAACATCATTACCAAGAAAAATACACTGGAAGGTGCCACCTTAAGCATTAACAGCAGTGCCGGTTTCAGGGGCTCCAATTTAGGGCTCAACGGAAATTACAGAACAAAAAAACTTGGTCTATCGCTGGGCGGATGGGGTCGTTCCAACTACAATGTAAAAGGTGCTTTCTCGAACGAGCAATTAACCAATGGAATACTAAACACGCAACAGGCCGATACACGGAATCAAAACCTTTTTGGAAATATAAATATGGGCTTTGATTACGATATCAATAAATACAATGCATTAACGGGTTCTCTTCGTTTGGGTGCGCGTAATGGAAACACCTGGCAGGACGGTTTACTCACACAACAATTCACAAATAATGTTGCAGGACCCAGCAGTTTACGCGATGTAACTACAATTGACCTTTCAAATAATCTTGATTTCAACCTGACGTACACAAAAACCTTTGAGCAGCCACAAAAGGAATTTAGTGTATTGGGCTTATATAGCCGAAACAACAGAAACAATGATTTTGAAAATCTGTACATAGAAGAAAATGGAGTTCCCTCCTCTATAGGTTTCCGAAACCTTAACGACAGTTATAATCAGGAAGCCACCATTCAAATGGATTATATGGCTCCTATAGGCGAACGACAGTTAGTAGAAGTTGGGGGGAAGAATATTTGGAGACAGGTCTTTAGTAACTTCACCTATTTTTCTGATCCCGAGGGAGATGGTAGTTACTCTGAATCTCCCAATCCTAATCTTAGCAATAACTTAAACTACGATCAAAATATTACTGCCGGTTACCTCTCCTATACACTCAATACCAAAAATTCCTATGGGTTTAAAGCGGGTGCGCGCTATGAGTACACCACCATTAATGCCTTTACCCAAACAGAAGCTAATATTGAAATTCCTTCGTATGGATTATTTGTTCCGAGTGTAAACGTTTCAAAGAAGATTAAAAACAGTACCATTAAAGCTGGATATAACAGACGGATTCAACGTCCATCACTTCAGTTTTTAAATCCAAGCGTGCAAGCATCCAATCCGCTAAATGTTACCATTGGAAATCCTGAACTCGAGCCTGAGTTCACAGATAATTTTGAGCTTTCTTTAAGCAAGCCTATCAAAGCAACTTCGTTAAACATATCTGCGTTCGCACGAAACACCAATAACTCCATCCAACGTATTCGCGAAGTAAGGGGTGATACTATCTTAACAACTTTCCGGAATATTGGTAAAGAAAATGCTTATGGTATGAGTTTGAATGTGAATGTAATGGCAGGTAAGTTAACCCTAAGTGGTGGCGGTGACGTCTATTACGCACTCCTCAGCAACAATGATCCGAATCCGGAGTTTAACGCTTCCAATGAAGGTTTTGTATATACCGGTCGCCTTTTTGGTGGATACCAACTAAAAAAGAACTGGGCACTTCAGGCCTTTGCTATGTACCGTGGTCGTCAGGTGCAGTTACAGGGGTTTCAAGGAGGTTGGGGAGTGTATAGCCTATCACTTAATAAGAGCTTCAATAACAAAAAAGGAAACATAGGCTTTGGCATTGAAAACTTCCTGCAAACTTCGATGAAGATCAGGAGTGAACTCAATACAATATCCATTAATCAGCAAAGTGTAAATGAACTATACAACTTCAATGCAAAAATCAACTTCAGTTACCGCATTGGTAAAATGAGATTCGACCAGCGCCCCAAAAGAAGAAGAAGCATTAACAACGATGATATGAAAGATGGCGGTGGTATGGATATGGGCGGAGGCATGAGCGAGGGCTCTCAACAACCATCAAATGGAGGCGGAATGCCACGTACGGGAATGGCCCCTGCTAAAGCTGTTGCCCCAAAGCTGCCCGAAGCTGCAACCGACACGATCTATCAAGCCGCGGGTAATTGGGTGTACACGGTGGAGACCGGACAACCCGGTGGTGGCGGAAAAATCAATATCACTAAAGAGGGCGAAGTATATGACGGAACCATTAAAAGCGACCGCATGCCACAAGAAGTAAAACTCTCAAAAGTAACGGTTGACGGCAACAAACTATTCTTCGCTTACACGATGAACTTTGGTGGAAACGAAGTGGTGATTGACTGCATGGCTGTTATCAATGAAAATGAAATGAACGGCACGATGAATATGGGGGGTTTCCGCAGCTTCCCAATAAAAGCAACAAGAGAATAAGTTTAAGACTAATTAAATCATAACGAATGCCGAATTGAAGTTCAATTCGGCATTCGTCATTACAAAATCTTAAGCATATCTATCATGTGCTTTGCCGTATCGGCATTAGTAACATATTTACCAGACTGAACAGGTAAAGCTTCTGAAAAACTGATTCTTGATTCATGAACAGAAGGCTGAAATTCTTTTGCAGAAAAATGAATTTCCTTCACACCGGTTTCTTTAATCAGCTCTAAAATATTTGCGTTAGTAACACCTGAGCCCGCCATGATTTGTATCCGGCCTTGAGCATGCTTAACCAGTTCTTTTATCAGCACTTTTCCATCCCAGGCTAAAGTCTGTTGCCCGGAGGTTAGTACACGATCAAATCCTGCTTCTATACAAGCTTCAAGCGTTGCAAACGGATCACGGGTAATATCAAAGGCTCTGTGGCACGTGACTTTCATGGGCCGTGCCGCATCAATCAATTTTTTGCAACGTTCTTTATCCAGTGTACCGTCTGGTTTAAGGATTCCGAAAACAACACCATCCAGACTTGCCCGCTTACACATTTCTATATCTCGCTTCATAGCATGATATTCATAGGAGGAGTATACAAAGTCGCCACCACGGGGGCGAATCATGGCGTATACATCCATCGAAACGGCCTGCCTCACAATTTCCATTACTCCAAAAGAAGGTGTTGTGCCACCCTCAGCAGGATTATCGCATAGTTCTATTCTATCAGCTCCACCCTTTTGGGCATTCATGGCGGATTCGATATTGTACACAACTATTTCTACTGCTACTGACATTTATTTATTTGATTATAAAATGGTTATTAGTGAATGGTTCAGATATGGCCTAATGACTATTTAAAATAACTCTTCGACCTTATAACAGAATGTAGTTGTTCGGGCGCTGTGAGGGTGTATTCAAAAACATCATTGGTAGAATACGCACCAACTTCACCTTGAATATTTAATGCCAGAAACGCCACACTCAATTCTTTTGCATTTTCTTCACCACGCTTTTCGATCAATCTTTTAATGGCCTCTTCACATGCGTGTTGTGGTGAACGACCATGACGCATCAATTCAACTATGGTATGACTGCCTGCAATTCGGATCATCTCTTCTCCCACTCCGGTTGCCGTAGCTGCCCCAACGTCACCATCTACATAAAGTCCAGCACCTATAATTGGCGAATCACCAACACGACCGTGCATTTTGAATGCCATGCCGCTTGTGGTGCAGGCCCCACATAGATTTCCATCAGCATCCAACGCAAGAATACCTATGGTGTCATGCTGACCTGGATTATGATAAGGTTTGTACTCCGACTTTTTCAACCACTCCTTCCAGGCCTTCTCCGATTCTTTGGTGAGAAGATTCTCCTTTTTAAATCCGTTGGCTTGGGCAAATTGCTCAGCCCCTCTTCCCACCAGCATAACATGGGGTGTTTTTTCCATCACCAACCGTGCAATCGATATGGGATGTTTGAACCCTTGCACAAACGCAACCGAGCCACAATTACTTTTTTCATCCATGATGCAGGCATCCAGTGTAACCAAACCTTCCCGGTCGGGTAAACCTCCATACCCTACCGAAGTATCCTTCGGGTTAGCTTCAGGAACACGGGCACCTTGTTCCACGGCATCCAACGCCCGGCCATTTTTGCTCAATACATTCCATGCAGCTTTGTTGGCGTCCGTATTCCGCCAGGTGGAAACCACTATTGGCTTTTTAACTTCCCGTGAGGAAAAGGCGGACAGGCCACCGGTCGAAAGAACAGAAGCCGATACAACTGAGAGCTTTAGGAAATCTCTTCTGGTTTTGGGTGTTTTTGTACTCATCAGGTTGGTGTTGCTGTTGGTAAGATACTAAAACATCAACATTCCAACACTGTCAGGCATCACCAGATCAGTCAATCAATCTGCGAGCCGTTCTGAACCGTTCAATGTAGTACTTAGAATAGATATTGTCTTCTACTACCCCCAGACTGGTAGAGGCATGGATAAATTTAATGTTTTCTTTTGACTTTTTTTCCGTAATCAGACCAACGTGGGTAATTTGCTTTTTCTTTTTACCGGTCGCAAAGAATACAAGATCACCCGGTTGTAGCTCTTTTAACTTCACCTCTTTTCCCATCTTACTCTGGTCGTGTGCGCTACGGGGTAAACTCAGATCCAATTTCTTGTATGAATGATAGGTTAAAGCCGAACAATCCATTCCGGAACGTGTTGTACCACCATACCGGTAGGGTGTTCCCGTATAACTGCGTGCAGTTTCTATTACCTTATCAGCTTTTTCATCGCGAACCCTGGCTTTTTGGGAAGCACACGAGGTGAAAAACACAAGCGCGATAAGAAAAAGTAACTGAAAAGGTTGCTTACCTTTGCGGTGAAAAAATAGCATTCCTGTACAGATTAAAAAATAACTCGTCAAATATACAAAAGGCATGGCATTTCCTGAAGTAAGTGTTGATATCATAAGCGAATTTGAGGCCATAATTGGCAAAGAATACGTCATTCTCAATGAAGAGAAGCGTCTGGAGTATGCGCATGATAAGACCGAAGATTATTCCTTTTTGCCCGCCATTGTACTGAAGCCGGGAACCACTGAAGAAATCAGCCGGATCATGAAAATATGCAACGACCAGCGTATGCCCGTTACCCCCCGGGGTGCCGGTACCGGACTGGCGGGTGCTGCATTACCTACCCACCATGGTGTGGTGTTATCCATGGAGCGCTTAAATAAAATAATAACTATCGATGAATTGAATCTTCAGGCTATGGTTGAACCGGGTGTAATTACTGAAGTGTTTCAACAAGCTGTAAAAGAAAAAGGATTGTTCTATCCACCTGATCCGGCCAGCAGCGGTTCATGCTTTTTAGGCGGCAATCTTTCGCAGAACTCGGGGGGACCAAAAGCTGTGAAGTATGGTGTTACGCGCGATTATGTTTTAAACCTGGAAGTAGTACTGCCAAATGGTGAGGTCATATGGACCGGAGCGAACGTGTTAAAAAATTCTACCGGATATAACCTTACTCAATTGATGTGTGGCAGCGAAGGCACCCTGGGCATCATCACAAAAATTGTATTCAAACTGCGTGGCTATCCGCAGAAAAATGTACTGATGCTTATTCCATTTGTTACAAATGAAGAAGCCTGTAGCGCCATAGCCTCAATTTTCACAGCCGGTATTCAGCCATCGGGTGTAGAGTTTTTTGAGCGTGAGGCCGGCATAAAAACATTTGAATACTGTGATAAAGTTTTAGCAAGTCCGGTAACCACCAGGCTTCCTGAAAACATGGATGCCTATTTATTGTGTGAACTTGACGGAAACGATGAAGAAGTATTGATGCGCGATGCCGAGCGCGTAATGAATGTCGTGGAGAAATTTCAGTCGGGCGAAGTGTTGTTTGCAGAAAGTGCTGCACAAAAAGCAGAGTTGTGGAAAGTTCGCAAAAATATTTCTCCTGCCGTAAACTGGTATTCACTGACCAAAAGTGATGATGTTGTTGTGCCGCGCGGTAACCTGCCAAAATTAATTTCCGGCATAAAAGAAATCGGTAAACAATACGGATTTAATACGGTATGTTTTGGTCATCTGGGTGATGGCAACCTTCATGTAAACATTCTCAAAGAGAATATCAGCGATAAAGATTGGGAAACAAAAATTCCTGAAGGTATTGGCGAAATTTTTAAACTGACTGTAAGGTTGGGAGGTACCCTTTCCGGTGAACATGGAATTGGTATTGCCAAACGGCCCTATATGCCACTTGCCATGAAAGAAACAAATTTGGAATTGATGCGTGGCATCAAGAAAGTTTTTGATCCGAATAACATTCTTAATCCAGGAAAGATTTTTTAATCTGACAGTCGGAAATCATACCCAAAACCACATTTCAGTCATCGCGGGCTAAGACCCGTGATCTCAGACCGCCAGACCCTTTAGGTTTGTTTTATCTTATTTTCTAAATAAAAAAACCGTACCTCAATCAGCACGGGTTTTAATCAATAATTATTACAAATTATTTTCCTTTGAAAGAGCGGGTTCCACCGATTACATAATGCAAGCCTAATTGCACGCCCACCAGAAGATTAGCACGCTCGCTAAAAATAGAAGATCCATTACCAGATGCAATTGTATTGAATGCTTCTTCATTGGTCATGTCGGTTAAACTGTAATTGGCACGGACCTGGGTTGAAAGTACAAGGTTCCTGGAAATATCAATATCCACACCAAAAGCTGCGGCTATTTGAAATTCAGTGTTTTTAAATGCATTCGATGCTTTATCAATCTCTGCATAAAAATCACTCTCCAAGGCATACGTATCAGCAGTTGAACCCGGTACTACAGTCCCGCCATACTCGGCAAAGTTACCCTGGATTTCTTCATAGGTCATCCCTTCTGGAATAACATAGTCAACACCTGCGTCAGCTTGCAGACTTTCCGTTGCCTGGGTTAGAAATGAAAACTGTGGCCCTATATTAAAGTTAGTTCGGGCTTTCTTATCTCCACCGTTCATGAATTTGAATAACAACGGAACATTCAGATATTGTAAATCAATGCTTCGTTGACCCGCGATTTGTTCAGCGACATCAATCACTTCATAAATCTGACCTTGATTGGACAAAATGGATTCAAGCTGAAGGCCAAACTTACGGCCCACATCTACACCAAAATTAAAACCAACAGGCGCCCAGTTGTAGGTCATGGTTGAATTGTAGCGAGGATCCTCACTTATACCTTCATCCAAAATAAAGGTAGCATTTACAGCGGTTGTAACGCCAAAATGAATTTGTCCCCAGGCCATGGCCGGAAAAAGTGCGATGAAAAGAAGAAAAAATTGGTTGCGTAATTTCATAAAAAATTGAGTTTATGGGGTAAATTTTCAGCTATATAACACCGGCAGTAAAAAAGGTAAGTGCTATGTAAGAAAATAGCTCAGATTGCACTATTTTGATAACCATCACTATAAACATAGCAACAGAATAGTATGAAAATCAGTATGTTACTACTAATTGCAGCGTTGATAGCCTGTCAGCCCACAAAACAGGAAGATCTATCTGGTAACGAACCTTCATCACACTCAACGGATGAGTGGAAATCTCTTTTTGACGGCACTTCCCTTAACGGCTGGCGATTCTTTAAAAACAAAGCAAATAACTCGTGGGAGGTGTCAGACGGAACATTGCATTGCAAACCCTTCTCCGATACTGAAGTGAATCATCGATCCGATTTAATTACGGAAGCACAGTATGAAAACTTTGAATTTACCTTTCAATTTAAAATAGCATCGCAGTCCAATAGTGGAATAATGTTCCGGGTAAGTGAAGACTACGATCTGGCGTATGCCACCGGGCCGGAATATCAGATCATTGATGATGATGGTTACCCGGGTCAATTGGCTGAGGAAAATAAAACAGCTGGCAACTACGCCATGCATGTACCCGAAAACAAAACCTTAAGGCCCGTTGGTGAATGGAATGAAGGAAAAATTGTAGCCAACGGAAATCATATTGAGCATTGGTTAAACGGTAACAAGGTGGTGGAGTATGAACTTTATTCGCCCGACTGGACAACCCGAAAAGATTCTAGTAAATGGAAAGATTTCCCCGGCTACGCAACCGTTAAAAAAGGACACATTGCGCTTCAGGATCATGGTAATGAAGTGTGGTTCAGAAATATCATGATTAGGGTGCTGAACTAAGTATGCATTTCATCAATAGTATTATCTTTATTCTCAACATTAACATATGCACAATGAAAACCAACCTCACTTTAGTAGTAGCATTTATTCTCACGATGGCTTGTCAGACAAAGCCACAGGAAGCAGAAGAACAGACGGAAAAACCTTCAACCACCGATACTATGTTAACCGAGGAACAAAAAGCAGACGGCTGGGTATTATTATTTGATGGGAAAACCACGAATGGATGGAGAAATTTTAACGGCAACACCATCGGCTCGGCCTGGGTGGTTGATAACGGAACCTTACATTTTGATAATGCCAAAATCGAAGGCAAAGGCGACATCATTACAAATGCTGAATACGAAAATTTTGAATTCAGTATCGAATGGAAAATTGATTCCTGCGGAAACAGTGGGATCTTCTTCAATGTAGTAGAAGACCCAAAATATAACGAAGTGTATCTAACTGGCCCCGAAATGCAGGTACTGGATAATGACTGCCATCCTGATGCTAAAATTATCAAGCATCGCGCGGGTGATTTATACGATTTGATTTCGTGTTCTACTGAAACCGTAAAACCAGCCGGGGCGTGGAACCACGCTCGTATTGTATCTGAAAACGGTAATTATCAATTCTGGTTAAACGGAACCAACATAATAAACTTTACCATGCATACCCCTGAATGGGATGCTATGGTAGCCGCCAGCAAATTCAAAGATATGCCCGATTTCGGCAAGGCTACCAAAGGTCATATTGCGTTGCAAGACCATGATGATAAAGTCTGGTACAGAAATATCATGATCCGGGTAATTGAATAGTGGTGTAGTCCTTGAGTATTCGCAATACCATTATCCTTGTATGTGTTCTTGAACTTTTTATTGCTGCGCTTGCTGTTAGCAATTTTGGGCTCACGCTGGAAGGATTGCAAGCCGTTACGCGTTATTCCGGTAGATTATCCTTAGGGATTTTCAGTATTATGTTCATCCTGTTACCGGGTAACCAGCCCGCAGCTACTGGCATTCTGTCGCCCAAACCCTTTCATATTTTTGCACTGGCGCATGGCATACACTTGCTTCAATTGCTTAGTTACGTATACCTGTCGGGAAATGAACTGATACCCATCCGCCTTGCCGGTGGATTCCTGGCTTATGTATTCATTTTTGCTATGCCGATAATTCATCATTATACTAAAGCAGGAAAAGTAAGTGATCAAAAATTTCGGTGGGCACAGTCTGTTTACCTGTACTATGTGTGGTTTATTTTCTTTATGAGCTACCTGCCGCGTGTTCAGGGTAAGTTGACCAATATCGGTGGCAGTTATTGGGAATTTGTTGTACTGTTGTGTTGGGTGTGTATGCTGTTAGGGATGAAACTACCAGCCCTGCTGTTTCAGCAAAGAAAGCAAAAGCATAACATCTGAAGTTAGTAATCAGTCATGTGTGGTATAACCGGAATATTTGCGTTTAACCTTGTTGGTAAGATGAACATGATTCATCTCACCAATGCTACCATGGCATTAGCCAAACGCGGTCCTGATTTTCAGGATATTTACCACGACCAGTTTGTAGGGCTAGGACACCGCAGACTCTCCATCATCGATACGAGTACCGTTGCCAATCAGCCGATGTGGGATGAAAGCAAACGATACGCAATAGTATTCAATGGGGAGATATTCAACTACCGGGAACTAAGAAAAGAACTCGAAGCCAGGGGAATTTCCTTTTTCTCCCAATCCGACACGGAGGTATTGCTGAAACTCTACATTCTTGAAAAAGAGAAATGCCTGAATAAGCTTAATGGCTTTTTTGCCTTCTGCATCTATGATAAACAGGAACAAACATTCTTCCTTGCCCGCGACCGGTATGGTGTGAAGCCCCTGCTCTACGTGCACGATGAGGACAAATTCATTTTTGCTTCCGAGATGAAATCCATTACCCAGTATGGAATAGAAAAAGCAATCGACTATAATTCACTCTACACCTATCTTCAACTCAATTACATCCCTGCTCCTAATTCAATTTTTAAGACGGTTAAGAAACTCCTGCCGGGACACTATCTAAAAATTGTCAATTGTCAATTGTCAATTGTCAATTTTTACTCACTTCCCTTACAGCCCGCTCAAAATATCAGTTATGAATCAGCTAAAGAGGAATTCAAAAAACTTTTAGAGGCTTCCGTACAACGAAGACTGGTTGCGGATGTTCCCTTAGGATGCTTTCTGAGTGGTGGTATTGATTCTTCTGTAATCACAGGACTGGCTAAAAAACACAAACCTGATCTTCATACCTTTTCGATTGGCTTTAAAGACGAAAAGTTTTTTGACGAAACCCATTATGCACGATTGGTTGCCAAACACTTCCAAACTGAGCACACTGTTTTTTCGCTCACCAGCAACAATCTCTACGAACACGTAAATTCCATATTGGATTTCATCGATGAGCCGTTTGCTGATTCATCTGCGATAAACGTTTATATACTCAGTAAAGAAACCCGTAAATATGCCACTGTGGCGTTGTCGGGTGATGGGGCCGATGAAATGTTGGGCGGTTATAATAAGCATGCGGCTCATTATCAGGTACTGCACCCAGGCTGGAAAGAAAATCTGGTAGCTTCGCTGAAACCCCTCTGGAAAGCATTGCCAAAATCCCGCAATAATCCTTGGGGTAATAAAGTCCGACAGTTGGCACGCTTTACGGAAGGCATGAAGCTGGCATCAAAGGAGCGCTACTGGCAGTGGGCAGGGTTTGCTACAAAAGAAGAAACAATTAAACTTCTGCACCCCGATTTACAAACGAACCTCTGGTTAAACGAATTTTATCCGAGGCGTAACAATATTCTTCAGTCTATTCCCGATAAGGAAACCATAAATGATATCCTGTTTACCGACACCCAACTGGTGCTTCCTAACGACATGCTTACCAAAGTCGATTTAATGAGTATGGCTAACAGCCTGGAGGTACGAACACCTTTCCTGGATTATGAATTGGTGAATTTCATTTTCAGTCTTCCTGGTGAATTTAAAATAAACTCATCCATACGAAAAAGAATTTTACAGGATACCTTTAAAGATTTCCTTCCTGAAAAACTTTACAACCGACCAAAAAAGGGGTTTGAAGTACCCTTGCTGAAATGGTTCCGTAGAGAAATGAAATCATTGATTGTAGATGAAATGCTGTCGAAAAAATTTATTGAAGACCAGGGTATTTTTAATTATTCCGAAGTGGATAAACTGAAAAAACAATTATTTTCATCCAATCCGGGTGAAGTGCATGCCCGCATTTGGGGATTGATTGTGTTTCAATGGTGGTGGAGGAAATATAGTTAGTTGTTCCTGCCTGCAGCAGTCAGGCGTTATTGGTTGATCGTTGTTCGAATAATTAATTATAAGTTAATTCAGACATTATGAAAAACCTTTTGCGCATTGAAGAACTCGCCATGCTTGGTCTGGCTATTTATCTAAACTCATTTCTGCCCTTTGAGGGATGGGTTTTTTGGGCGTTGTTTCTCGCACCCGATTTGGGCATGTTGGGTTATCTGGTCAACACAAAAGTTGGCGCGATAACCTATAACCTGTTGCACCATAAGGGCATTGCTATTGCCTGTTACCTGGCCGGTTATTTTCTTAATATCCATGAACTCACCTTGGCGGGTGTGGTGCTATTCGGTCACAGTTCTTTCGACCGCATTGCAGGATATGGCTTAAAGTATTCCGATAATTTTAAGAATACACATTTAGGTTGGATTGGGGGACAGAAATAATATTCTGACCCTCCTTCTAATTTTATTGAACTGTAAAAAGAAAGGGAATCATAAGACGTTCCTCATTAACGTTTGGAAATCCGGCATTGGCAAATATGGAAAATCAATAACATAACTCATCTAACCTGTACGTTTTCTAATATTCACCCATAGTGAACAGGACAAAGCAAGGAGGGTAAAAGTCAAGGTTAGTGTATTCACCAAATCCTCTGGGAGTATCCAGCCACTGAGCGTATGCACCAAATAAGAAATATAGCTGTAGGGCAGGTTTCTTTCACCTAATTGATAAAGTACCTGATAATGCCAATCTGTTAAAAAACAGTAACCAAAACCTTTCCAGATGCCTAATACGGCCCAGGAGAAAAGGGTGACAAATAGACTTATCAAATGCCACCTTCTGGTTTTTGGATATATCCAACCAAAAAGATTGAATAGAATCAGGAGGGTGTGGAAGATCAGGAAGAAGTAATGGAGCGTATAGAGTAAGAAGGATGGCATGCAAAGGAATACTCAGTTACATTTTTATGCGTGAATAATTACACTAGTGTAAGCCCTCATTGCGGTATGGCGTCAATCAAAACTTCATTTTCTTGTTACGCCTAACTTTTTGATATCCTCAATATAGGCCGGAAAATCTGCTTATAAAATTAAGATGAGTTAAGAATAATTGGTTTAAATTTACGAAGACCAATTCTCAACTGAAATGAAGCAGATGATTTTGTTTTTCACCGCTGGTATTCTCTCTACGTGCATGGTTTCTTGTGGGTCAAAAGAGGCTACCAAAGCAGAAAGTACTGACAACGAACTCAACCCTGTCGCAGAAAACCAATCCGATTGCATAGCAAGTCACTTTGATGCTATAGACGGACTATTTACGCTGGACATGGTTCTTTCAGAAGTTAATCTACCAAAAGATAAAGCAAAGGTAAAATACAGTAAACCGGGCAAAAACATGAATTATCACTCACTCACATATTCATGGGAAGGTAGTCGGAAAAGGGAGATGAAGGTAGGAGACCGGTTCGTAGA
This sequence comes from uncultured Roseivirgaceae bacterium, assembly GCA_964597075.1. Lineage (GTDB taxonomy): Bacteria > Bacteroidota > Bacteroidia > Cytophagales > Cyclobacteriaceae > UBA2336. Next base: position 15,455 of record CAZQXC010000031.1, read on the forward strand.
AGTGCCGAGAAATGATGTAGTGGCAATCTCTGGATTTGAAACCATGGATATCACTCAGTTTAAAAACGTCTATATAAGCCTGTCGTATGAAGAAATGAAAAATGCCAGGAAAGAAATTGACAAGGAGCTTGAAAAACGAGAATCTTCTGAGGCAACGAAAGAATTATCTGATGAAATAAGTGGTGACTTGATTGAAGGGCAGGTGTACGAGGATATTTCCGGTGTTGGAACAAAAGCAAGCTGGCATGCTGCTCATGGGCAGCTACTTGTTCTTTCCGGCACAAGTAAATTTGTCATTTTTGTAGATGTCTCTGATGATGCAGAAGAAAATAGGTACAAGTCGATTGCGCTGGCAAAGGCTGTAATCAGCGGATGCAAATAGCCTTTTCTGGATTTTGACCGGACTTTTTTATTCCTGCAAGATTCTCCTAAGAAGGCGCCATAATTGAAGAAACACCAATGCCAGGTGTTGGGGTTAAGATAATTTATACTCCGTTAGAAGAAGTATTTAGCAATCCACTTCATCATTTCAGGGTCCTGTAAATTGGTTATCTTTATTCTGGAAGGAAAAGATGCTCGAACTGCCGGGTCTGTTTTGTAAACCTCTTCAATAGCATACTGTACCCAATTCCATCCCTTTTTCAACTCAATATCAAAACTGTAGTTAACCTCAATCTCCTTTTCATTTTCAAAATTGGTAGTCTTACAGTTAAAATCGAGTGATACGTCCTCAGCTACATATATAATTTGATAAAAAGATGCGGCTATTGCGTTATTGTAACCTTCATCCTCCAACCAGGGTTTGAGTTTCTCATCCGAAACGAGAAAAAAAACACCTGAGTATTCATCATTAGCCCACAATGAAATATTACCCCCCTTTACGGCAGGTATTTCACCCTTCGAACCAAAATCCTCCCAACCTCCACAAGAAACCGCAAAAGCGAAACTTAGGTCAGACAGGAACATGTCTTTATCTTCACTTGACAGATCAGGCATTTGTATTTCTGAAAGGTCAACAGAAAGTTTACCTTTCTTATCCACCTTGCCAATCTTTACAGGATTATCCATACCAAAAGTAAAGAGTACCACCTCTGCTTCCTTCAGTTTATAATTTGAAAGGCTGCGTTCAATCTTTTGTGCATAAAGACTGCTCAGCACGACTAAAAAGGCGAATGTGAGAGTTGTTTTCATAAAGGTTTAGTTACTGTTGCTAATTGGGATGTTTAAAAATAAGATATTTTAAGTAGATATGACAGCAAAATCTTCAATGTCCGAGTATGCATCTATAGAGAAATTTTTCTCTTCCCATATTTTATAAGCATCCACGGGAATCAGCACGTTCCTTCTTTGCATTGCTTCTCGAATAAGACGCTGCGATGTCCTGCTTTTTAAATAACTTCATAATGCTTAGCGCAGCATACCTTACAGAACATGCTGCGAAGAAAAAATTATAATCCTCCTCTCTACCCTTTCCAAAAATAATTCAATTCTAAAATTCTATTCCGAAACTGTGTGAACCAAAAAATGGTTTTACCTGTATATTGTAGGCACGTTGAATTGAACATGATGTCCACCGCTAAACAATCCTTCCCCGTACTGGAAATGACATGTGCCGCATGCGCGGTAAGCGTGGAGTCGATGTTGAAAAGCACCAAAGGTGTAAAAGATGCCTCCGTAAACTATGCCAATCAAACCGCACTGGTGGAGTTTGATCCGGCACTGGCCAGGCCCACCGATTTACAACAAGCCGTGCGCGCCATCGGCTACGACCTGGTGGTGGATATGGACGATCCGCAAGCCATAAGAGAAGAAGCGCAGCAAAAGCATTATCAGGAAATTAAAAACCGCACGATCTGGTCGGCTGTATTGTCGGTACCGGTGGTGATCATCGGCATGTTCTTTATGGACTGGCAACCGGGCACGTACATTTCCATGCTCCTGTCGGCACCGGTGGTGTTTTACTTTGGCAGGTCGTTCTTTATTCACGCGTTCAAACAAGCCCGCTTTGGCAGGGCCAACATGGATACGCTGGTGGCGCTCTCCACCGGCATTGCTTTTTTGTTCAGCTTATTCAATACGTTCTTCCCGGAATTCTGGCACCACCGCGGCCTGCATGCGCACGTGTACTACGAGGCTGCGGCTGTCATCATCACGTTCATCTCGCTGGGCAAGTTGCTGGAAGAGCGTGCGAAATCCAGCACATCCTCGGCTATTAAAAAATTAATGGGTCTGCAACCCAAAACGGTGCGCGCCAGGATCGATGGTGTAGAGCAGGAAGTGTCTATTGCCTCTGTTAAAGCAGGCTATACCCTTATGGTCCGCCCCGGTGAAAAAATTCCGGTGGATGGTGTGGTTACGTCAGGCGTTTCGTTTGTCGATGAAAGCATGATCAGTGGTGAGCCCATAGCGGTAGAAAAAATTGCAGGTGAAAAGGTTTTTGCCGGTACCATCAACCAGAAAGGAAGTTTTGAATTCGAAGCGCAGAAAGTTGGTGCTGATACCCTGCTTTCGCAGATTATTAAGATGGTGCAAGAAGCCCAGGGCAGCAAGGCACCTGTACAAAAATTAGTTGATAAGATTGCCGGTATTTTTGTGCCTGTGGTAATCGGGATCTCAGTACTCACCTTCATTGCCTGGATGGTCATTGGTGGAGATGATGCTTTCACACATGCCCTGCTTACATCAATAACAGTTTTAGTGATTGCCTGTCCGTGTGCGTTGGGTCTAGCCACTCCTACCGCCATTATGGTGGGTGTTGGCAAAGGAGCTGAAAACAACATTTTGATTAAAGATGCAGAAAGTCTGGAACTTGCCCATAAAGTAAACGCTATCATTCTCGATAAAACTGGAACGATTACCGAAGGCAAACCCCAGGTAGTGGCCTTTGAATGGCTGGAAGGAATTGAGAATACCGATCATCTGCGCTCTATTCTGTACACGCTCGAAAAAAAATCGGAACACCCGTTGGCCGAAGCAGTAACCAACTACTTGAAGGATATTGCGGAAACTGAATTGGAATCTTTTGAAAGTATTACGGGAAAAGGAATAAAGGGTAATGTTAATGGCATGACCTACTATGTTGGAAACAAGAAATTACTGGAAGAAGTCAACTGCATGGGTTGTGCCGATCTTGCTAACAAAGCCGAACAGTGGAAGGCCAATGCGAATACGGTAGTTTGGTTTGCTGATTCACAAAAAGTGTTGGCCGCTATTGCCATTGCCGATAAAATAAAAGATTCCTCCAAAGCCGCCATCGAGTCCCTGCAAAAGAAAGGCATCGATGTATATATGCTTACAGGCGACAACGAACAAACTGCACAGGCTGTTGCAAAACAGGTAGGGTTGAAACACTACAAAGCAGAAGTCCTTCCTTCCGGTAAAGCTGACTTTGTAAAACACTTGCAGCGCGAAGGCAAAGTGGTAGCGATGGTGGGCGATGGAATCAACGATGCACATGCCCTGGCCCAGGCCGATGTGAGCATTGCCATGGGCAAAGGCACCGACATTGCCATGGATGTGGCCAAGATGACGTTGATCACATCTGATTTAAACTCCGTACCCAAAGCATTAAACCTCTCCTCCAAAACAGTGAGGGGCATTCGCCAGAATTTATTTTGGGCGTTTATCTACAACGTGATCGGTATTCCGGTGGCAGCCGGTGTGCTCTACCCGATAACCGGATTTTTATTGGATCCCATGATTGCCGGTGCGGCTATGGCACTAAGTTCGGTGAGTGTGGTTAGCAATAGTTTGAGGTTGAGGTTCGCGAAGATTTAACCACAACAATGCACGTAGAAGTTTCCCCTTCGGGCCCGCCTGACCGGACGGGCAGGGGCCAGGGGGGCGCGGAGGATTATCGTTTTTCATTACCTTCGTTTATGCACGAACTTGATTCCCTAAAAAAAGCGGTCGAGTATTTTACTCCGCTTACACCGGAAGCCACCGCTGACTTCTACAGCATTTGGACAGAACATCGTGTAAAGCGAAAGGAAATCATCACATCAGCAGGTGAAGTCGAGAAGTATTTATACTTCGTTACGGAAGGTGTGCAACGGATCGTTTATCAGGATGATTACAATCGCGAATCGACTTTAGTTTTTTCGTATGCTCCTTCATTTGGTGGTGTTATCAATTCATTTTTTATGCAAAAACCTTCCACTTATTTTTTTGAGGCGCTTACGCCCTCCACGTTCCTACGCACTCCTTTCGAATCGGTGAATCGGTGTCTGCAAAAACATCACTGCGTTTCAGAGGCACTGCGGTTAGGGGTAACACAAGCGTTCTCCGGCTTGCTGGAACGCATGGTTGAACTGCAATGCTTTACCTCCGAAGAAAAATTCAAACAACTGTTGAAGCGCAGTCCGCATGTTTTAACGCTGGTACCGCATAAATACCTGTCCAACTACCTGGGCATTGATCCCACCAATTTCAGCAAACTGATCAACTCCGTGCGCATCTGAAAATCTTGGCAAATACCAAGAATCAATTTTATGCCATCCCCCACTTTTGTTGCATCAAATAAAAACAACATCAGTTATGACAACAAAAGTAATTTACCTCACGGCCAGCAAAGGGTTTATCTTGTTTTCGGCCTTAAGTTTAGGGTACGTGGCCTTGATGGCCATTCTTAATCCACAATCTGTAATGGATATGGTGGGTGTGAGTCTTCCCAACACGGATGCCATCAGTTCCATTCGTGGCATTTATGGAGGTGTGGGCATCACCATCGTTGCGATGCTGCTGTACCTGGCGTTCTATAAAACGGAACAGGGCCTGAGCTTTTTATCAGTATTTTGGGGATCGTATGCCCTTTCGCGGATCATCACCTGGTTTTCGGATGGTGCGCTTGGCGAATTCGGAACCAACTGGCTTGTGATTGAAAGTTTTATGTGCGTAGTCGGGATAGTACTGTTGGCCTTCGGTAAAAAAATTAAAGGAAAATAAGCATGACACACCAGGAATACCTCAATACGCTGGAACAACAAATTGAAGAACAGTTGAAAGAAGTGATTGCGGTCTTCCAGAACCTTCCGGAAGACAAGCTTCTTCAACCGGCTGCAAACGGAGGCTGGAGCATTGCCGAATGCATAGAACACCTGAACTCTTATACCGATTTTTACTTACCACATATAGAACAGGCACTGACAAGAGCTACTTCCGTTGATGGCTCCGAACCATTTAAGTATGGTTTTCTTGGAAAGTATTTTATCAACATGATGGATCCGGATCGGTCAGTTAAAAAATATAAGGCCATAAAGAAACATCGGCCACAGGGTACCGTTCCGGCACACGAGTCGGTTTCCAATTTTATCTATCATCTTGAAAGCCTGCTTGCATCGGTACGAAAAGCCCGGGGAAAAAATTTGAATGGTTCCGTTAAGACCTCCCTTTCACCCCTGCTTACCATTACGGTAGGCGATGCCATTCAGTTTGTGCTTATCCATAACCAACGGCATTTAAAACAAGCGAAACGAAATCTTGATCGTTAGTGTTTATATTTGCAGATTATCATAGTGAAAATGGAAACCCTGAAATTCAAAACCAACATTAAGTGCGATGCCTGTGTGGCCAAGGTTACGCCTGGCTTAAACGAAACAGCAGGAGAAGGAAAGTGGAAAGTTGACCTGACCAGCCCTGAAAGAATTCTGTCAGTAGATTCTGACACGGAGC